>DATHLW010000087.1:0-8706 GCA_035487675.1 Mucilaginibacter sp.
ACATCGCTTTAGGATTATATAAAGCGATCAAGCCTGATTTTTCAGCTTTCATGGTCAATCCTGTTTCCCCATCACCCTGGTATTGTTGTAAGTGTGAAGGAATACAGTCCGGATGAAACCCACCTAATTCGATCAATACACTTTTTCGAATTGAAAAATTCAGGCCCAAAACATAGTTCGGATTTATTTGAACTATTTCAGCCCCCAAATCTAATAAACTAAGCCAGGTGCAAATTTTGCCACCATATGGAGTATCACTCCAGAAGTATGTTAGCCATTCAGGAGGGGCCACTTCGAATTTTGGCAGACAAGGCCCTGTTGCAAGAGAAATTTCAGGGTTATCAAAAGATTCTGCAATTCCATTCAGCCAATTTGGCGACAACTCAACGTCGTCATCAATAAAACTTAATATGTCGCCCCTGGCTAACTCTGCGCCTTTGTGTCTGCCTGTCAGAAGCCCTGGCATATCGTCATAATGGTAAGTGAACTTTTTGATCACAGGCTCATATGTTGAACATATTTTTTTCGTGTCGTCGGTAGAACCGTTGTCAATAACAATTACTTCAAAATCATTAGGTTCAAAACTTTGTTTAGTTATTGATTCTAAAGTCCCTTTTAAAGAATCTGATCTGTTATAAGTTGGAATGATTATGGAGATCACTAGGTACTTGACGCTTTGATATTAATATTTTTAGTATATGATGAACTCAACTTGATACTAGTTGATAAACTAGGAAAATATTTTTCACGCAATGAAATTAATGGATATTCTATTGACTTACTTATTAAAATGCCACCCAATAGTGCCATTGAAAAATATAGTAAATAATAAATGAGGGTGGCTGGCATAACCAATAATCCAGCGATCGTCATAAAGCTTACGTGGAATAAATAAATGGAATAGGAATATTTCCCAATATATGCAAAAGGAGAAATAAGTTTTGAGAAGTATTTAGTATCAAAATTTATAAAATGAATAAATAAATATCCGATACAGATAGGATTCAATGCCAGATTGATCACAGATACTAGTCGGTAGTCAGCGATTTTAAATACAAAATTACTGGATAGGAAAACTAATGAAAGTAGTATAAATAACAGATTAAATTTACTTGAAAGTATCCTACCTACTATATCTTTTCTATAATTACTAATATAAACCACCAACACTCCAAAGAAGAGTGAATCAAATCGGATATGACTACCTGCATATTCTCGCAAGAAATCATATTGATTGTAAGTGAAATAAGTATGTAATCTAAAAGCTAACCCAGTAATTAACAATATGATATAGGTATAAAAAATGACTTTCAAATTGATTTTTTTGAATTTTATTAGCCAAAAAAACAATAGGGCGAGTAAGAAATAGAAGTGTTCTTCAACGCTTATTGACCAAAGATGAATATCATTGACTGGGAAATAATTTGCTACAAAAAACAACTCACGCAACACAAACGTATATGATTGACGGTACCCGTAAATGAAGTAAGCAAAAACAAATGAATATAGAATAAAAAAATAGTAGGTCGGATATATTTTAAGCCCTCTACGTATTAGAAACCTTTTGGGGTTAAAAGTACCGTGAATTTTATATTCATTGATAATTAAACCCGTAACAAGATAACCACTTAAGAAAAAAAACAAGTCAACCCCTATCCATCCACCAACCTGAATAACTTTTAATGGACCATCAATTATGTATTTATTACCAATATTCATATGACGTATCATAACCAGGAATACACCACAAAATCTTAAAAAATCAATATGTGAATTTCTTTTACTGATGATCTATACCGCTTTAATTATTGAAAATATTATTAAAGATTCTGATCCGTTATTGGTTAGAATGAACATGGAGATCACTCGTGATTTTGTAAACTTGTAAATTAGGTAATGAATGAAGTAACGTTACGGGTTGAGTCAATACATCTTCCTTTATTACTTTATTTACCCCATCAGCCCATCCGGTATCATGAAATGCGACAATAGAGTTTTTTTTTAATAAAGTGCTGTATAGGTGCCAGTCTTTACTAACCCCTTCATATGAATGGTCACCATCTATGAACAAAAAATCAGTTTTTGATGTCAATTCTTTTAAGTTGCTAAACATATCAGTGCTCCACCCCCGCAGCATAACAATTTTCTTCTGCTGTTTTTGAGTGTTTTTTTTAAAGTCCTCGTAAGTATCTCTTTCGTCACCATCAACATCGGTTTCCTCATACTTCATAGCATGATTACCCCATGTATCAATACAATAAATAACAGATTTATCATCTATTCCTTTTGCAATAAAGTTAGTGCTTGCTCCTAAATAAGACCCGATCTCTACAACTGTACAATTAGATGGAAGTTCTTTTTTTGCGATAGCATATAATAGCCTCTTTTCGTCTTTGGTTAAATGTGTAAAAACTTTATCCAGCCTGGAGTACAAAAAATTATCAATTAGCAGCTTAGCTTCCCTTATGATCTTATTCTTAATTTTAGAAAGTATATTCACTTTGTTTTTTTTCAATGTCAGGTTTTTAAATGTAGCTTCCGCTTTTTTATGGTTACTTAACAATGATTGAAGATCGACTTGCTGGATTGGCGACTCGTATAAATTCAAATCAGCGGTATTGAAATCGCCATTCCTCGTATTGAAATCAGAGTGTGTACCTGTACCATCAAGCCCGATATTAATTAAATATGATTTGTTTGGAAACAACCCTAATTTACCACTAAGTACTTGTGTCCCATGCCATCGTATATGCCAGGAATTGACATCTCCTTTTATTTGAGCGTCAAGTATTTGGCGTGTATTCCCATAATCAAACTCCTTTAACTTCTTATCGTTAATCAGTTTTTGTTTAATTGTCGCGGCATCAAAAATGAACTCTTTCCACCTATCTTTCCAGGTAGCCCAACCCCAGCAATCCCCGCCATTTAATAAAAAGTAAGGGGGGAGCCTGTTAAAATCTTTTGATAGATCAACACATGCATTTATTGATCCTATGACTTCACAATCATTGAACTTTTTTAAGGATTCGTTCATGTATCTTAAAAAAGCAGTTGACGTAATCATGTCATCTTCCAGGACAATTATTTTCCCATGTTTATTCACTATTTCTGTTACCCCACTAATAATGGAATTTGCCAGCCCCTTATTTACTTCAGATTCAATAATAAAAACCTCTCTGCACCATTTTTGGCTTTTTACGATATCTCTTGTTTTTTTGATGTTTTCAAGCACCTCACCAGGAGCGTTATCTTTTGGCCCGTCTGCATAAATATAAAGTACCGATTCACTTGCAAGGTCATTTGCGGCAAGTGCATTTAAGGTTTGTTCCGTATGCCAGGGCCTGTAATAAACAAATAAAACTATTGGGGCTAATTCCATTTAAATTCCAAGGCAATTATTGTTACGATAAAAAATCGTTGTGCATTTTAAATAATTAACAGAGGGCGCAATGCCCCAAAAATCGATTTTTTTAAAACCACCATTTAATAGAAAATCAATAGCTTCTGCGTATTCAGTTCTTTCTGAATCATCCAATACGAGTACTCCTTCAGCCTTTAATGTGCCAATGCTTTGCTTGCAACAATTAACCCGGTCGCCCCCATCAACAATTATCAGGTCATAACTTTTGTTGGTTTGGTTTGCATATCTGCAATAAGCACCATCATCGTCTGTTAATTCGCAGTAAAACAAATTTACATTGCCAGGCATTGTATTTTTTATTTTATCATACCAAAACAAGTCGCTCTCAACGCTATCTACACTGCCAACATATTTGCTGTAATAAAGGGTTGAATTGCCACTGCCATATTCAAAAACATCAAGCTTTTGATGCAGCCTGTTTTCAATAAATTTAATAAAAGGGTAAGTAACCCAGGGCAGGGGATTATTTGCATTATCAACGATAGAGTCGGTAATGATGGAATTGACCCAACCTATATCATAAAGATAACCGCTTCTTTTAAACCCCAGTAATGCATGCTCTTCTTTGTTGCCAAGCAAGAAAATAAGCTTTTCCCTGTCCATGAAAAAAGTCAGGAAATTATAAAGGGCCTTCCTTAAAAAAGGTTTCATACAGTTATCCAGTTAATATCCAGGTTATCAGAAATGCCAACCGGGTATTCTTTATCCATGTTAAAACCAATCCATCTTTTGGGGGCAAAAATAATTTTGTCAGGGTTTTGGTTTAGCCATGCGCCCCACCAGCTAAATGAGCTGTTTGACAAAATGCAAACATCCGCATTCATTAAAAACTGCAGATCTATGATCTCATTATTATCTGATATGTATTTGTTTTCGATATAATCAAATTCCTTTTCAACTAACTGAATATCATCTGAAATAAAAACATAAGTTGCATCTTCATTACTGATCATATTCAGAACTTTTTTATAATAAGATATGGGTATTGCAATATTAAGTTCCATGTAATCGCCACGCCTGATATGTACTGCGATCTTCTTTCTTAATTGAGGAATATTCTTATTTATCTCAGTAAAAAGATCAGCGTACGATTTTTTGATAGAAAATAAAGCTCTTATGTCTTCCTTGTAATCGGAAAAATATTTTTCCGATTGAAAATTGCCCTGGTAGATATAACCGTTGGTTATTCTGTTCAATTCATCCGCAACAGGTTGTTCGTTGCCAATGAGGATCTTTTTTTCTCCAAAAATTGTTTGTTCAAGTGTTTTATAAAATGCTTTTTTAAGATGTATCCTAAATATGTTTTTAAACCCATTAATAGAGAATAGCCATCTGTCCAGAAAAAATATCGGATCATTTTTTATAGTAAAGTATTTCTGCGGGAAAAAATCTTCAATGCTTTTGTCCAAATAAAACCTGGTATTGAGCCTTTTTGCCGCTGCATAGATAAATGCGTATTGAAAAAGCTGATTGCCAAGCCGCCCCTCCAGTTTAACCGCTATCATTTCCCGGTTAGTTTTCTCGCTACTTTACCCAGAATCGCTTTAACCTTACCATTGGAGGTCGTTTTTTGCGATTCGCTAAATTTTTGCCAGTCGGCAGTCGTCCTTGATTGTAAATATTCCTGGAATGAGCTTTTTAACGAAGACGGGATGATGATGATCACATCTTCATAAACGGTAATGAATGTGTCATCCCCATAGAGTTTCACGATATCCTGTATGCCAGGATATTGATGATAATTGTTCGGCAGGGGAGGCGGGGCCAAAAATAAGCGGGCATCATCTATCAAAATACATGCATTTCGTTTACTTTGTATAATTATTTCAAGCTCTTTTATTAGCGGGCAATTGTCATTTTCCCCATATGTTTCTCCAGAACTCCAGTGAGCGTCAAGCCACAATATTACCTTGGAGCTGTTCTCTAAACCCTTTAGTATTTCTGCAAGTAATATCCTGGTGTCACCAAAATGAAAATTTATATTGTCGACATGGGCATATTTTTTTGAGGTAACCTGGTATATCTGCTCCGAAAACTCTATAGTATGTACCTTTTCAAAGTGCTTTGAAGCCCACATAGTAGTGTTGCCGTAATATGTTCCTGTTTCAATAAATACATCACTCTTAAAATTCTCCTTCAAAAAAAGAGTAACTTCTTCAGGTATCCCCATTCTTATTATACCCATATTAAATATTTTGATTTGTTTCCCAATTTATAACGGGAGCGATAGCCCCAGGGCGTCTGTGGTTCCAGTAAACGGAATCATGATAGCCGCCCTCCACTTCCATAACTATTGAAGGTGCATTCATACCCGGCTCACATATCCAAAATGAATGATAAATAGCTATACCCAGATCGATCCGGTAAAGTCCCTCGTTCAGCATACTTAAGGGTAATTTTACTTTAAGCTCACCGGATTTGAGTGCTGTGAAATCTTCGTTCATATCATCGGTATGGAACGACCAAAACAAGAGCTCACCGGAAACATTGTATAAAGCAAAGCCAACCTGGAGCATTGAATTAACACTTTCAATTTCACCCTTTATTACCAAATAAGCGATGGAGTTCCTTGAAACGGGTATGTCAGTCTCCTCATTTTGAAGTTCATCAGCAAGCACTTCCACATAAAACTCTAATGGTTTGAAATATTGATTGCTGAATTCATTACCCGGATTTACCCACCTTGAATTGGCCCTTGTGAAAGAATGCGAAATATACCTGTTCACAACATCCAGCGCTTTACCGGTTGATTGGATCTGTCCATTGTGCAATAATATACCGTTCCTGCAAATTTGCTTTACAGAGTCCATATTATGGCTCACAAATAAGATGGTTCTGCCTTCGCCTTTACTTACATCCCCCATTTTGCCGAGGCATTTTTTTTGAAATTCGGCGTCACCAACAGCCAAAACTTCGTCTACTATCAATATTTCCGATTCCAGGTGTGCGGCTACAGCAAAAGCAAGGCGCACATACATACCCGATGAGTATCTTTTTACCGGGGTATCAATATAGCGCTCCACCCCCGAAAAATCTACTATTTCATCAAATTTGCGTTTTATCTCGGCTCTGCGCATACCCAATATGGCACCGTTCAAATAAATGTTTTCCTTGCCGGTTAGTTCGGGGTGGAAACCGGTACCAACCTCTAACAGGCTGGCGATACGCCCTTTAATTTTGATCGTTCCGGTGGTAGGGGAGGTTACCCTGCTCAGGATTTTTAACAAAGTGCTTTTTCCGGCACCGTTGCGGCCAATTATCCCCACCGAATCTCCCTGCTCTATCTCGAAATTCAGATCATTTAAGCTCCACACAATATCGCTTTCGCCTTTGACGGTCCGATCGTTCACTTCGCCAATTCTCAGAAAAGGGTCTTCCTTGCCACGCATCCTGGCCCAAAGACGTTCCAGGTCCCTGGAAATAGTACCCGTGCCAAAATCGCCCAGTTGATAGGCTTTGGAAAGATTTTCTACTTTGATTGCTTTAGCCATTATACGGTATCGACAAATGTTCTTTCAACCTTATTAAATATGATAATGCCAACCAACAGGATAACTGCAGTGATACCCGCGCTATAGCCCAGCAGTTCCCAGCTAAAGCTGCCCTTCCCTAAAAAGCCATATCTTAAAGTCTCAATTATAGCAGTAACCGGGTTGAATTTTATAAGCCAGCTATAGGCAGGATATTTTGTAACTGCGGTTGAAAGAGGATAAATTACGGTGGTGGTGTACATCAGTAACGGTACACCAAAAGTAACTACAAAAGCCAGATCGCGGTATTTTGTGGTCACGGCGGATATGATCATGCCTAACCCCAACCCCAGCGCAGCGATAATAAGTATCAATACCGGAAACAGCAGGATGGCGGAATTAGGGATAATTGCAAAGCCCCTGGTATAATAATAGGCCATTAATACTAAGAACAATATAAACTGCACAGCGAACCGCACCAGGTTTGATAATACAATACTTAAGGGCATTATCAGTCTTGGGAAATAAACCTTACCCAGCATGGCTGCATTATCTTTAAAGACAGTAGATGTTTTGGTTAGGCAGTCGGCAAAATAGTTCCAGAGAATAGTGCCTGCGAGATAAAATAATGGCGCCGGTATTTGATCCGTTTTTATACCTGCCAGGTTACTGAACACCAAGTTGTATATGAGGATAGTGATCATTGGCTGAATAAAAAACCATACCGGGCCAAGGATCGTCTGCTTATAAAATGAGACAAAATCGCGCCGTACCAGTAACAAGAGTAGGTCGCGGTAGTGCCAGGTGTCTCTGAGCCGCAGATCAAACAAACTGCTTTTGGGGGAGATCTCAATATCCCAATCTTCGTCAGGCGACCTGTTCATCTTTTAACATTTTTTGTAAATTTTCCCTGTAGTGCTTCTCGTTAAAATAAAGCAGGCATTCTGTTTGTAACTTTAGTCTTTTTTCAAGGGTTAAAGGCATACTTAAATACCTTATAATGGTGTTCTGCAGTTCGTCCAGGTCATCAACATTTATTGCAGTACCTAATTTGCCGTCCTTTATGGCATCTGTGCTGCCATCAGAATTTCCACAAATCACAGGCAAACCACAAGCCAGCGCCTCTACAAACACTATCCCAAAACCTTCCTTTTTGCTGGGCAGCACAAACAGGTCGGCAAGCAGAAAATGATCCGTTAATTCATTTTCGTTCAGAAAGCCGGTTAATATCACCTCATCTTTTACCCGATATGCGTTAATCAGGTCTCTGATCCTCTCCTCTTCACTCGAATCATATTGCCCGGAAAGGATATATTTAATATCTGGGGAGCTCTTTTTTAAATGGCTAACCGCTTTTATTACCTGCTCATACCCTTTATATTGCTCAGAAGATGCTAATCGTGTCAGTGTGAAAATTACCCTGTTGGCAGGGCTAAGGCTGTACCTGTTCAGTAAATATTCTGGTTTTTCAAAACTTTCCGGAAGCCTGATAAAAGGGTCGACAGCGTTATTCAGAACAATACATTTTTTTGGATCTGCCCTGTGCCGGCTTATCATCTGTGTTTTCGTAAAATTACTTACACATATGATCTTATCACAGTATTTTTTTAGAAAGATGCTTTTGATATAGTTCAATGGCCGCCACACCTCTATACCATGAGCGATCAGCCAGATGCGGCATTTTGGATTGATCAGCTTAATAACAATCCCGATCAGGGATAAGTTTATATGGTTTAGTATGACTACGTCAGACTGCTTTGCTATTCGGATAGACTTCAGGCCCAGTTTAACGCGGCGGTTGCCAAAACCCCGGTA
>DATHLW010000088.1:0-3425 GCA_035487675.1 Mucilaginibacter sp.
CCGAAAAGATCGCGCTGAAATATTTTAACACTATCAATGCAGCAGGTAAAGTATTAACTTTCAATGATACAGCTCTTTATAAAGTGACCGGTGTAATTAAGAATATACCCAAGCAATCGCATTTTAATTTTGATTTTTTTATATCCATGCCAACAATTACTGAAAGCAAGGACGACTCCTGGTTCAGCAATAATTTTGATACGTATATTCTGTTCAGGCCGGGTGTTGATTATAAAAAATTTGAAGCTAAGCTTCCCGAATTCTTAAGGAAGCATGCTGAACCCCAGTTGCAAGGTATTTTACACATGACATTTGCGAAATTGGAACAAACTGGCAACTATTTCCGGTTTAGCCTTATCCCTCTCCTAAAAATACATTTGGAATCGCATACCAAATATGACATGGGAAGTAAGGGTGATATAAAAATTGTGTACATATTCTCAGCAATAGCCATATTTATACTCCTCATTGCCTGTGTTAACTTCATGAATCTTTCTACGGCCCGCTCAACAAACCGTGCAAAAGAAGTAGGCGTACGCAAAGTGTTAGGTTCACCACGCAAATACCTTATCGCTCAGTTTTTGACAGAGTCTATCATGGTAACACTGGCGGGAGCCATTATAGCTGTATTTTTGGCCTGGGGGCTTCTGCATGTGTTTAATCAAATGTCGGCTAAGGAATTGACCATAACTCCTCAAATTATAGGTTGGTTAATCCCTGTATTGATTATATTTGTTATTGTAGTAGGTTGTATTGCGGGCTCATACCCGGCTTTGTTTCTTTCAGGTTTTCAACCTATCGAGGTGCTTAAAGGGAAACTGGCTTCCGGTTTCAAAGGGGGAATATTCCGCAGTTCACTTGTGGTTTTCCAGTTTTCCATTTCTATTTTTCTTATCATAGGCACAATTGTTATCTATAACCAGCTAAAATACATCCAAAACAAAGACCTGGGTTATGATCGCGATCACGTACTAATTGTAAACCAGGTGTGGACGCTCGGTAAAAAAGCCAAAACATTTAAACAGGAAATTAAACAATTAGCAGGGGTGAAGAGCGCAACAATGACTGGTTATCTGCCTACTGACGGAGCGAATAATAATTCTTCCTTATTCAAAGATCCCGTATTGGATGCGAAAAGAGCTGTACAAAGTTCGATATGGAATGTTGACGAGGATTACATACCCACACTCGGGATAAAAATGAAATCCGGGAGGAATTTTTCTGTTGATATGAAAACAGACTCGAGCGCAATAATAATAAATGAAGCTGCAGCACAGTTATTGGGCTTTTCAAACCCCCTTAACCAGCTTCTTTATCTACCAATGGATAGCAAAGCCAGTATTATGAAACCATTCCATATAATTGGCGTAATAAAGGATTTCAATTTCAAATCACTTAGAGAAAATGTTACGCCATTGGTTCTTTTTGACGCCGAGGACACAGGGTGTCTGAGCATTAGGATTAACTCGGCTGATATCCCCTCCTTGTTGGCACAAGTTAAAGGTAAATGGAAAGCTATGTCGCCAAATCTGCAGATCAATTATTCATTTATGGACGAAGATTTTGATAATAATTATCGTACAGAACAGCGCATAGGGAAAATTGCTATATCATTTACATCTCTGGCCATCATTATTGCCTGCCTGGGCCTCTTTGGTTTGGCAGCGTATGCAGCTGAGCAGCGCACTAAAGAAATCGGCATTAGAAAGGTGTTAGGAGCTAATATATCTACCATTGTGGGTATGCTATCTAAAGATTTTCTTTTGCTTGTGCTTATCGCCATCTGTATAGCATCACCATTTGCCTGGTGGGCCATGCACAAGTGGCTGCAGGATTTTGCGTATCACCAGAATATACAATGGTGGGTTATAGCATCCGCGGGCATCGCAGCAATTTTAATTGCATTTGTAACCATAAGCTTCCAATCTATTAAGGCGGCATTGACTAACCCGGTTAAGAGTTTGCGTTCAGAGTGATCAGAGATTAGTGACCGGCGATTAGTTACTTAATTAAAGGTATTTGATATAAGCAAAATAATTAATGACTATTGACCAATGACTAATAAGCTAATGCCATGATAAAAAACTATTTCAAAACAGCATGGCGTAATATCTTAAAGAACAAGTTTTACGCGAGTATCAATGTGATCGGTTTAACTGTGGGACTTACGGTTGGCCTGTTGATTTTGCTTTGGGTAAATGATGAATTGAGCTTTGATGGGTTCCATAAAAAGACTGACCAACTCTATCGCGTGAATGCGCAGTTAGGTACAGGTACCACCAGGCAGGTATGGGATGGGGTACAGGCACCTGTTGCAACGTTTGCCTTAAGAGAAGTCCCAGGTGTTCAAAACGCAGTAAGATTGGTCATGAATTTTAGCTACGCTGTTTTTAAATACGGGGATAAATCGCTGAAGCCTGGCGATAACGGGATGTATTATGTTGATCCATCGTTCTTTAAGGTTTTTGATTTCAAGTTATTAAAGGGAAACGCTGATCGTCCGTTTCCGACTGACCAGTCTATTGTCATCACTGAAACCACTGCTAAACGCTTTTTTGGTGATACCGATCCAATAGGAAAAGTTATCAAAGGTGATAATAAGGATAATTACACAGTCGCAGGTGTCATTGCTGATTTTCCTGAAAACTCCAGTATAAAGGCCGATATGTTGTTTTCTATAAATCTGCAGGCTAAACAATATACTGGTAAGGATTACTGGAAATCGATGGATTCGGATTGGGGTAATTATTATGCCACCACATTTTTGCAGTTACAACCCGGTATATCCGTAAAGACAATAGAAGATAAACTAACGCAGATCCACATTCGCAATCAGCCCGGACCCGACGCCGCTAATGTGAAATACCTGATGCAACCTTTATCTAAATTACATTTGTACCGTGCAGATGGGGCTGAAGGGGCTATACAGACCGTCAAAATATTTTTCATTGTCGGTGTGCTGATATTATTAATTGCTTGTATCAATTACGTCAATCTTTCAACTGCTCGCGCCATGATGCGCTCAAAAGAAGTGAGTGTGCGCAAAATTATAGGAGCCGAAAGACGTCAGCTATTTGCTCAGTTTGTTATTGAAACGGTTTTATTCTTCACCATTGCATTGCTGCTTTCATTTGTAGCAGTAAAACTGTTGATGCCGGTATATAACGGCGTTTCCGGTAAGCAGATGACCTTTGATTTGACCGATACAAGTGTTTGGAAGGTGATCGGGTTAATCATTATTGGCACACTCGCTGCATCCAGCATTTATCCGGCGTTATTATTGTCATCTTTTAAGCCAATCAATGCATTAAAGGGTAAAATATCCATGGGCATCGGCAATGTACTTTTTAGAAAAGTATTGGTTGTAACCCAGTTTATATTTTCAGTTGGCTTAATTATAGGGACACTGGTTATTAATGCACAAT
>DATHLW010000089.1:0-3187 GCA_035487675.1 Mucilaginibacter sp.
GCCGGACACAACCTGAATTAATATGAAAACGCTTTTATTAACCGCTTTTTTGTCATGCACATTGCTGGTATTAAAAGCACAAAATTCAAAGAAAATGGAAACTAATCAAGATTCATTAGCGATCAGCCAGGCACTGGAAGATTACTATTTCAAAGGAATTTACGAAGGTAATATTGATACACTAAGCAAGATTCTAAATCCAGGCACCTTATTGTTCGGTGATGTGAAAGGGCAGCCTTATGCCAAAACACTCGATCAATATCTTGACGGTGTTGCTCACCGTCAAAGTCCGAAGGATTCGGGCAAGCCTTTTAAAGGAACGGTCATCTCGGTTGATGTGGTCAACTCCATAGCAGTTGCCAAAGTACATGTTAAGATGTATGAGTTTAATTATGATGAGTTCCTTTCGTTTCATAAAATTAATAACCGTTGGGTGATCGTTAACAAAATGATCGCAGATGTGGCCGAATAAACTTTAAAGCTATGTGGTATCAAACAAAAGCATCTGAATTATTAGGTATTCAATACCCTATCCTGCAAGGGCCGTTCGGCGGCGACCTGTCATCTGTTGAGCTGGTATCAACAGTATCTAACGCAGGGGGGCTTGGGGGGTATGGGGCCTATACATTAAGCCCGCAAGAGATCATCCAGGTTGATCAGCAGATCAAAGCGGCTACTAATAAGCCTTACAATATTAATCTGTGGGTTTCGGATACTGATGCTGTTTATGGCACAGTTTCAGACGAGCAGTTTAAACAAGCTCAAACTTTATTCAAGCCTTATTTTGATGAGCTGGGAATAGCATTGCCGGGAAAACCTGCGCCGTTCAAGTCCCGTTTTGAAAACCAGATTGAAGTGATCCTTCATCAGAGGCCACCAGTGTTCAGCTTTATGTTTGGTACCCCATCTGCTGATATCCTTGAACAATGTCGCAGACTCGGAATAGTTACTATAGGGGCTGCAACTACGCTGGACGAAGCTATCGCATTAGAATCAGCGGGAGTTAACCTGATCATCGCTTCAGGTTTTGAAGCGGGAGGGCATCGTCCATCGTTCCTGGCACCGGCGGAATCATCTACCACAGGCACGTTTGTCTTGCTCCAACTGATCAAAGAAAAGGTAAAAACCCCGGTTATCGCCGCAGGCGGTATCGCTAACGGGAAAGGTGTTGCCGCAGCACTGGCGCTCGGTGCAGATGCCGCGCAGATCGGCACTGCTTTCCTGGCGACCGACGAATCGAATGCCACAGCCATGCATAAACAAATGCTGTTTTCGGATGCAGCCAGGTACACTACCCTATCACGAGCATTTACCGGGAGATTGGGCAGAGGAATAACCAGCCGTATTGCAAAGGATTTGATCCACAAGGAAAAAGGCTTTCTACCCTTCCCACTGCAAACGCAGTTTATGTCGCATTTAAGAAAAGCGGCTATAGAGCAGGAAAAATGGGACATGATTTTATTCTGGGGCGGACAGGTAGCACCAATATTAAAACACAAAAAAGCCGCTGAACTGATGAGGTCCATACTCGAAGAAACCACAGCGTACTTCGATCATCTAAAAAAATAACTGTAAACCACTATCCATAAGCAGTATTTAAGCCGGGAAATACCTGGACAGGATGGATCATGCTTAAAAAATGATAGGATAACTGAATTAGAAACATTAAAAGAATAATATCATGAACACTTCAAAAGTATGGTATGTAACCGGGGCCTCCCAGGGATTGGGGCTAACCCTCGTAAAAAAACTGCTTGATCACGGCTATCGGGTTGCCGCAACCTCCCGCGACGCACATGCACTGAGTCGGGCAGTTGGGTTGATAGACAAAGACCGCTTTTTACCGTTGGTTGTCGATTTGAACAACATGGATTGTATCGATGAATCTATACAGCAAACGCTGGCAGCATTCGGAAGGATCGATGTAGTGGTTAACAATGCAGGTTATGGAATGGCCGGAACAGTGGAAGAAATAACTGAACAGGACATCAAAAACATTTTTAATGTAAATGTACTCGCAACCATAAATGTGGTAAAACGTGTCCTGCCTGTATTGCGCAGCCAGAGATCGGGCTATATTATCAATATGGGTTCGGTAGCAGGCTTTGTAGGCGCCCCCGGCTGGTCTGTTTATTCGGCTACCAAAGCAGCCGTGGCTGCATTTTCTGAAGTGATCGCACTGGACGTCAAAGAATTTGGAATTAAGGTTACCGTGGTTGAACCATCAGGTTTCAGGACTGGTTTTTTGACCAAAGACTCGCTTGCATTAACCCCCAGCAAAATTGAAGGTTATGAAGCAGTAAAAAACACCCAGGACCGTTACCTTTCGGCAAACGGGCAGCAACCTGGCGACCCGGATCGTGCAGCAGAAATATTTATAGAATTAGCCGAAAGCTCAGAACCGCCAATGCATCTTTTTCTCGGAGCTGACGCTTATAAAAGAGCTTCAGAAAAACTATCCACCATGTCTGCAGAATTGGAACAGTGGAAATCAACCACCATTGGGGCAGATTTTAAATCATAACCACGCTAAAAAATAAACAGCAGTTATCATGGAAAATCCTTATCTAATCGTTGTCATCTACAAAAATAGCTTGTCCTATCAATATAGGTCGGCAATTTTTTAATTTTATACAGACAAATAAGAAAGGAAATATTATGTCAGAGCAACTTAAATATGACCGTCGCCACTTTTTAGGTGCTGCGGCCATGACCATCGCCGCGGGTCCACTTTTCATGATCGGTTCAGCCGATGCACAACCCCGCAAGATAAAGTCGGCAAATACAACAGATGCCTGGCAGGGAACAAATAAGGCATTCGAGACAATTAAACAAATTGATGCAGGCGTTTTGAATATTGGATACGCTGAGGTTGGTCCTGCAGACAGGCCGGTAGTAATTCTTCTGCACGGCTGGCCTTATGATATTCATAGCTTTGTTGATGTCGCCCCTTTATTGGCTTCGAAAGGTTACCGGGTGATCATCCCTTATCTGCGCGGCTTTGGAACGACGCGCTTTCTTTCAGATGACACGTTCAGAAATGGCCAACAGTCTGCGATCGCTCAGGATACCATCGCTTTCATGGATGCGCTCAAAATCAAGAAAGCCATTATTGGCGGTTTTGACTGGGGGGCCAGGACAACCGTCATCATGGCTGCGCTTTGGCCGGAACGGGTTAAAGCGCTCG
>DATHLW010000090.1:0-3106 GCA_035487675.1 Mucilaginibacter sp.
CAGTTGATACGGCAGCGGTCCGCTGGGAAGTCATAGGAAGTTCATTTGAAACACAAGCAGCGGCAGAGCACTCCATAGAAAATTACAAAAGCATAGGACTTGAAGCAAAAATAGTGACAGATGCACCCGGAAAACGTATAAAACTAACATTAGGCACCTATAAGACTGAACAAGATGCAGAAAATGCAAAGTTAGCCCTAATTAAAACCGGAAAGGTTAAGAAAGATATTTATACATTAAAAATTAAACCAAAAAAATGATGCTATTAGCACAAATAACAGATACGGCGCATAAACTGGCCGACACCGTTAAGAACTTACCGCAAACGAATGCCCAGGGTGATGACCTGCGATTCGGCGACCTGCTGATCAAAGGTGGTTGGGTAATGGTCCCGATAGGATTCTTGGCCGTTTTGGGGCTGGTGATATTCTTTGAACGGTATTTCACCATACGTAAGGCTTCAAAAGATGAATCGAACCTGATGAGCCAGGTGCGTACCAGTATATTAACCGGCAAACTGGAGTCGGCTATAGCAATCTGTCGCAACAGCAACTCGCCACTTGGGCGTATGCTCCAAAAGGGGCTATTACGTATTGGTCGCCCGATAAAAGACATCGAGGGCGCTATTGAGAACGTTGGCAAGCTGGAGGTTTCCAAGCTTGAAAAAAATATCAGTATATTAGGTATTGTTGCCGGTATAGCGCCCATGTTCGGCTTCCTGGGGACTATTGCCGGGGTTATAAAAATATTTTATGACATATCTAAAACAGATAACATCAGTATGGGCGTTATATCAGGAGGTTTGTATGTAAAAATGGTGACCTCGGCCGCCGGACTAATGGTGGGTATCGTGGCTTATGTTTGTTATCATATATTGATGATGATGGTGGACAAAGTAATATTGAAACTGGAAACGGATGCAATTGAGTTTATCGACCTGTTAGAAGAACCCAGCAAATGAATTTAAGAAAAAGACATCAGCGCGTAAAGGCTGAGGTGCATACCTCGGCAATGAACGATATTATGTTCTTTCTGCTGCTTTTCTTCCTGATCGCATCCACCATTACCAACCCGAATGTGATCAAGCTTTTGCTGCCAAAATCTTCATCGGGCCAGGCGGTTTCTAAAAAGACCATATCGGTAACCATTAGCCAGGATCTGAAATATACCGTCAATAACAAACAGGTTAAGATAGAAGACATGCAAAATACCCTGATGGGTTTTAAAAAGCTGGCAACAGAATTGACCATTGTGTTATCGGTAGATCGTACAGTAGCCATACAAAATGTGGTTGAGGTGATGGATATCGCACAGAAATTGAATATAAAACTCGTTCTGGCAACAGAACCGAAAGGATAGTTGGCAGTTTGCAGTGGGCAGTTTGCAAATCAACGCCCACCGCCGTGCGCCAAACGCAAACCGAAAAAAGATGGAATATTACCAGGAAGAAAACAATTACCCAAAAGCATTTGTAGCGACCGGCATTATTATGGGCGTGCTGATTGCTTTGTGCTATTTTATTGTGTTTCATAATCCGCCAAAAGAGGATATAGGAACAGGCGGGATATTGGTAAACTATGGTACAACCAATGAAGGTATGGGCACGGATTATATGAGCACCGAGGAACCTTCAAAATCAGAAAGGCCAAATCATACACGTCCAACTAAAATTACCCATGCACCTGTTACCCCGCAAAAGACCCAGGAGCAGCAAACCGATAAAAAGGTAGTTACTCAAAATACAGAGGACGCCCCCGAAGTAAATGCTAATGCTAAAAAACCAAGCACTGCACCAGCTACGCAAGCAGTTGCCAAACCGGCCAAGCCTACGCTCAACCAAAACGCTTTGTATAAAGGCAAAAGCAACGGCGGAACAGGCAACGGCGACGGTACTACCAATACTCCCGGCAACCAGGGAAGCCCTAACGGATCAAACCTCTCCAATAACTACAACGGTACGGGCTCCGGCAACGGTGGTTTACATATGGCACAGCGCAGTTTTGAATCGCCGCCAACCGTTACCGATGATAATATGCATACGGGCAAAGTGGTGATTGATATTCGCGTTGATAAAAATGGCAACGTGACCTATGCACAGGCTGGCCGTGGCACTACCATATCCGATAATAATCTGCTACGCAGATGTGAAGCATCTGCAAGAAATTCAAAACTAAATGCACCGGAAAACGCCCCCGACAGCCAGGAAGGAACGATAGTTTTTGTGTTTAGAGTAAAATAAACAGTTTGCAGATCCCTGTTTGCAGTTTGCATTTTCTAAATACATAGCTTTGTGTCCATATATCCTTTGGCTACTGCCAACTGATAACTGCCAACTGAACAGATGGACTACAACGCTACCCTCAACTACCTCTACAGCCAGTTACCGATGTTTACCAGGGACGGGCCTTCGGCATTTAAGAAGGACCTGACCAATACGATCGAGCTTTGCAAACGATTGGGTGATCCGCATAAACAATTTAAAAGTGTTCATGTTGCGGGAACGAATGGCAAAGGCTCTGCTTCGCATATGCTGGCTGCCATTTTGCAAACGGCCGGCTACAAAACCGGACTTTATACTTCGCCGCATCTGCGGGATTTCAGAGAGCGTATCCGTGTCAATGGTGAAATGATCAGCGAACAACATGTGATAGACTTTGTAGAAGGGCATAGGCAAGATTTCGAGGACATAAAACCCTCATTTTTCGAAATGACCGTTGCTATGGCTTTTGATGCTTTTGCTAACGAAAAAATAGATATAGCTATTATTGAAGTTGGCTTGGGTGGCAGGCTTGATTCGACCAACATTATTACGCCATTACTTTCGGTGGTCACCAACATCGGCTGGGACCATATGAATATGTTGGGTGATACACTGCAACTCATCGCAGGCGAAAAAGCAGGCATAATAAAACCGGGTATTCCAGTCATTATAGGAGAATATCAGCCTGAAGTTGCTGATGTATTTATAAATAAAGCAAAGGCTGAACATGCACCAATTAGTTTTGCGTCTGAGGAGTGGGAGATTTTGAAGTCGGAAGTTGGAAGTCGGAAGTCGAAAGTCGGAAGTCAGAAGCTAGAAGTGATTCAAGAGTATCTGGATTTTGAG
>DATHLW010000091.1:0-4073 GCA_035487675.1 Mucilaginibacter sp.
TATGTCAGTATAATTTTTGGTTATTTCATTGGCTTTAGTACTATCCTGCAAAACATGAATATCCTGCGACGTATTTTCTGACCTAACACCCCCTAATATTTCCAATTTGGGCCAGGTAACCCTTATCATGCCGTAGTAGGCACCAACATTCTCAGTGGCCGTGTAATTATTTATATTATATGCACCTGCGCCGTAGATGTTATAAACATTCCATTGTACCGAATAAATATCATTGAATGATGGTTTACCTCCATTTGCATTCAGAACATTTTGTAAGATATACTCATCTTCATAATTATACCTTGTTTTATGACGGTATAAGCCACCCGCCTTTACTTCAACAATTGCATTTTTCACAGATGTTTTATAAGTAATATTGCCGCCGCCATCAAAATCCTTATCGTTATTGTGCGACCATATGCGATCAATGTTATCAAAGTATTCTGCAGTTTTGGTATATTGATGGGTGGCAGGATCGTAAGTGATTAATATATTGGAGTTTATTGCACCCTGATCGGGGGTTCTCACAAATGCATCAGAAAATGCACCGTACCAGTCAAGTAAGAAATGTTTGTCTAACACGTGATTACCCGATAACTTTATATTTTCAATGTACTGGTTAGTGGTTGTAGATTGCCTGGTAATGGCCACCGGTCCGGTCCCTGGAACAGTGCGGCCACCATTACCACCGGTAATAGAAGTATCTGCGTTGAATAAAGCTTCCTCAATACGGGAATACAGGAAAACATTATCTAAAGTGATTTTATTTTTATCATTTATTTTATAGTCTAAATGAGTGATCAGGTTATTAAGGATCTGCCGGCTGGATATGGCGCGGTTATAAATATCATTGATACGTGGCCGCCTATCCGGGTCGTTCGGATCAGCGTTCCCAATATTACCTTCGGTGTTTGAACCGAAATAGTTATTCTGATAGCTGTTGCCAATTATAAAACCAAGTTTGCCTTTTAAAAATCTTTCCCCATAACTTACTGAAAACGTCTCTGATGGCGGGGCGGTGATATTTTTAAAATCAAGGTTCGACCTGGTAAAATCTCCCGGTTGGGCTGCATAAGTCGGGCCATTGATTTCTGATGGGCTATAGGTGTGTATATCCTTCTTTGAAAAATCAACAAATTTTCTGTCGATAAAAAGCTGTTCATATCCTATCGAACTAGTCGCTGTAATTTCTCTTTTCTCAGGTGCGTCTTTAAAAACCATGTTTACAGTGCCTCCGATGGCATCAGCTTCCATTTGCGGGGTTAATGTTTTATCAACCTCAATTCGTGCCAACAGGTCAGAAGGCACTACACTTAAGGATACCAACCTGGTTTTGCTATCGGGGCTTGCTATCTGTATCCCGTTTATTAAGGTATTATTATAGCGTGGTTCCAATCCCCTGATAATGGCATAAGCATCATCCCCGCCGCCATTACGTTGAATAGTAACACCAGAAACCCGCTGCAACACATTTGCCGCATTTATATCCGGTGATTTTGCAATGGCCTGCGCGCTGACAACATTTTTTAAATTATCAGCGTTTTTTTCATTAGATCTCGAAGCAGATTCTGTTTCATTATCCAGTTTCCCATATACATTCACAGTTCTCAGCTCAAGGTTTTGGCTGCTTAACTGAATATTTAAGACCAGTGTTTGCCCGGCATCTATTTTGATTTTCTTTTCAAATTCAGCATAGCCGATCAGTTTTACTTTAACCTTGTAATCACCTGGTGCAATATCAAGCAGACTATATTCACCCTTTTCATTTGCAAAAACTGTATTATTGTGACCATCAAAATGGATCACTGCTCCCGGCAGTGGCTCATTTGTTTTATCATCGGTAACAACGCCCTTAAGTGTCGCAGTTTGCGCAAAACCGATAAGTGAAGACAATAGAAAAAATGTAAAAAGGTAGAGCTTTTTAGCCATTGGAAATGCTTATTTGTGACCAAAACACCACCCCAATCTTGGAGGAATTCTGATTTTTTCGACCAAATACAAAGGCTTAACCTAACAATAATAAGCACTTAATAATCAGTCAGTAATAACCCTATTATTTTAATATAACGGAACCTAAACTTCACAATTTGTTAAAGTGGTGATTGGGCGGACAATGAGAAGTCTGTGGCGCGTGTGTAGTGTTACATTTCAGTGGGTCATTTTATAAGTTACCTGATAATCAGGGAATTAATAGCGTTGGCAAGCATTCATGTGTTGCGTGAACGTGAACGCTGGAAAAATACATCGGCTGGTTATGATGGGAATCATATTTTTCTATCCGGATAAATGCTAATTTTAAGCTCATAAAAACTTAAACCAATGCTCATCGGTTTAGGTTGTACACATACCAGAATATGGCCTTTATTGACTATTATAAAATACTCGGCTTGGATAAAAATGCCGCCGATAAGGATATTAAAGCTGCTTACCGCAAGCTGGCCCGAAAGTTTCATCCTGACCTTAACCCAAACGATGCGGAAGCCAATAAAAAGTTCCAACAAATTAACGAGGCTAACGAGGTATTAAGCGATCCCGAAAAGCGCAAAAAGTACGATAAATACGGAGAGAACTGGCAACACGGCGAAGAACATGAACAATATGCCCGCCAGCAGCAACAAAACCGTAGTTATGGCAGTGGTCAGTACAGTGGGTTTGGCGGAGGATATGGCCAGGGGTTCGAAAATTTTGAAAACTTTGGCGATGGTGGCGATTTTTCTGATTTCTTTCAGCAGATGTTTGGTGGTTCAGGTGGAGGGCGGGCAAGAAGTCAGGCCAAATACCGGGGACAGGATTTCACAGCCGAATTGCACTTAAGTTTCCGCGAAGCAGCTGAAACGCATAAGCAAACTTTGACTGTAAATGGCAAACAGATACGTATTACCATCCCGGCGGGGGTAGAGAATGGTCAGACCATCAAAATTTCGGGCCACGGGGGGCCGGGTACTAATGGTGGTCCGGCAGGAGACCTTTATATCACTTTCGCCATAGCTAATGATGCTCATTTTAAACGTGTAGGTGCCGACCTTTATGCCAATATCAAGCTTGACTTGTACACGGCAGTGCTTGGCGGCGAGATCACCGTAGATACACTGACGGGAAAGGTAAAACTAAAAGTAGCGTCAGGCACCCAGAACGGCACCAAAGTAAAACTAAAAGGCAAGGGCTTCCCTGTTTACAAAAAAGAAGGAGAATTTGGCGATCTGTATCTCACTTATGATGTACAAGTACCCACCAACCTTACCGAAAGGCAGAAAGAGTTGTTTATTGAATTATCGAAGTTAAAAAGTTGATTAAGTTGGATTTGGTTGATTGAGTTGAATCCAATAACGAATCGTGTTTTTAGAGTTTAGAAATTAAAAATTTAGAGTTTAAAGGCTATGACCACAGCAACCCTCATATCGACCCGTGATTTTTGCACCTGGCACCGGGTGGAATACACTTTTATCAGTTCGCTACGTGAAGCCGGGCTGGTTGAGACCACTATTATTGAGCAGGCCGAATATATTCCGGAGACCCAATTGCAACGATTAGAAAAAATGGTGCGCATGCACCATGACCTTGACATCAATATTGCGGGGATCGAGGCTATTACCCACCTTTTAGACCGGCTGGAAGCAATACAAGATGAAATACGCGAGCTAAAGAACAAGCTAAACCGTTATGAAGGGGACTGATCAGGCATGACCGCATCCGATATTCGTGAACTACGGATGCATAACCAGCATCTGGCCTCGCCCATGTTTACTCACCCTGACGATATAGTGTACTACATGGGCGCCATACAAGCCCAGGATTTTACCGGAGCTAAATGGGCCATTGCACAGCGACTTAAAGTAGCTACGGATGAGTTGATAGAAAAAGCATTTACCAATGGTGATATCATCCGCACCCATGTAATGCGGCCTACCTGGCATTTTGTTCACCCAAAAGATATTCGCTGGATGCTGGAACTAACAGCACCCAGAGTAATAGCTATTGCTGGTACGCAGCAAAGACAATTTCAATTGGATAATGCTATTTTTTCGAAATGTGAAAAGGCCCTGCTTCAAGCCATGGAAGGCGGCAAACAATTA
>DATHLW010000092.1:0-3827 GCA_035487675.1 Mucilaginibacter sp.
CGTGTAGCCAGTCGCTTGATGTATAACTATTTCCGTTTAGGCAAAGCCCTATTCAACACACCTACAGAGGAAAGGCTTATCGTCGCTGAGTTCTTGTGCAACTCACAGATCAATTCCTTCTTACAACATTTTAAACCTGAGTGGGCGCTATGTATCGGTTTTGATATTGATGAGAAATTAAAACTGGTTAAGACTGCTTATCCGACATTCAAGCTGACCGATGTTTTCCCCTGGTCGGCCGAGCTTTCAGATAGTATAGATAAGGAAGCCTTTTTAAAATCCTTTTTTGTTCAGCCTGACCTGTTCATCCGGGTACGAAAAGGGTTTGAGCAAAATGTAAAGGCTATACTGACTAAGGAAAGTGTCACTTTTAAAGACGAAGGAAACGGTTGTTTTTCGCTCTTGAATGGCACGAAGCTGGAAATCTTATTTCCGCAGCAAAACTGGTTCGAGGTTCAGGACTTGTCATCCCAGCAAACAGCACAGTATTTTAAACCCCAGAAATGGGAAGCATGGTGGGATGCCTGTGCTGCATCCGGAGGTAAAAGCCTGTTACTGCATGAGGAGCAACCCAACCTAAAACTCGTTGTGTCCGATATTCGTGAATCTGTTCTTGCCAACCTGGACGAACGTTTTCAACAAGCAGGATTGATCAAATACCAAAAGAAGATCATCGACCTGACCAAAAATGTTGACCCGGAACTGGCTAATTACGCATTTGATGGTATTATCCTTGATGCCCCATGCTCCGGCTCAGGCACCTGGGGACGTACTCCAGAGATGATCAGTCAATTCCAGCCGCAAAAAATTGAATTCTTTCAGCGGTTGCAGCAAAGTATCAGTAGTAACGTAATAAAATATCTTAAACCTGGCAAACCACTTATTTATATTACCTGTTCGGCCTTCAAAGCTGAGAATGAAGCAGCGGTTGATTTTTTGGTAAAGGAAGCCGGATTGAAGCTGGAGCAGCAAGCTATACTTAAGGGCTACGAGAATAAGGCGGATACGATGTTTGTGGCGAGATTAGTAAAGGTTTGAGAATAATTGATGCTATCTATTGATATATTAATCCAAAAGCTATATTTTTGGATATAGTAAACCTTATCAAATGAAAAAGATTATTCTCCTCGTCGCAGTAGCTCTATTATTTATCACCTGTAAAAAGGATCAAAAACTTCCCCCCGTAATTGATGCTACCGGTACTTGGACCTTATATTCATGGAAAGAGACTCCAGCGGGCGCTCTTGACGTTAATGCAGACCAGTTCCCTTGTATGTCTAACAATGTTTTAACATTCAACAAAGATCAAACGTTTACCCGCAACTATATCGGAAAAGACACTTGTTTTGTTGCGTCCAGCCCTATTACATGGATGGGTATGCCAGGACAGGCTTCACTTACCGGAAGCTGGCACCAGGATGGGAACACCGTATACTGGTATTCAAGCCATGGAACAATATCAACTTCAAATGGAAAAACATTTTTAACATCAATCGATACGGTGAACGGGGCCGGCAATAGATATACGATAACAACCGTTGACGTGAAAAAATAATATCAATTTATATTACTCCAAACGTATCACCCTTTTCATTTCGCACCAACTCGTAGTACATAAACACACGACAGGCTCTTGATATTATTTCGAGTTATTGATCATTAGCCTACAAATGCGCATTACTTCTAAACAGCTTTATCGCAATTGCAAGTAATATCACCCCAAAAGCTTTACGCAAAATACTGAGTCCTGTTTTGCCAAATAGTCTTTCGAGCCATTTTACGTTTTTTAGCACCAGGTATACGAAGAGCGTGTTTAATACAATACCTACAATAATATTTTGTGTTTGATATTGTGTTTTGAGTGAAAGCAGCGTGGTCATTGTTCCGGCGCCGGCAATCAAAGGGAAAGCCAGTGGCACGATGGATATGGTTTCGGGCATTTCTTCTTTAAAAAAACGTATCCCCAGGATCATTTCCATCGCAATAAAAAATATCACCAATGACCCGGCTATCGCGAATGATTGTATGTCCAAACCGATGAGATCGAGCAGCTCATTACCGGCAAATAAGAACCCGATCATCAATATTAACACCGCAATTGATGCTTTTTCGGATTGAATGTGCCCCGCTTTTTGCCTTAATTCTATAATCACCGGTATGGCACCCAGGATATCGATGATGGCAAATAAAATTGTCGTCACCGACAATATCTCTTTCATTACAAACGGATGCATAGGCGTTTATTTAGTATTGTGAACGGACACACAAACAAAGCTATCAAATATATAAATGTGACAAAAAAGAATAACATCAATAACAATCAGGTAAATTATTATTTAATGTGTTGTTTTGACACTTCTAATATTAAAATAATATTATTATAATACTAACAAAAACCGAAACCAAATACTATTAAAATCGTAAAAGCTCTGAAATAAAACCCATTACAAATTTATGAATGAAGTTAATACATCCGTCCTGGTGATTGACGACGAAGAAATGGTGCGGGACAATATCGAGGATATTCTGATTCCTCATGGTAAGTCAGAAGAACAACACAGCATTGACAGTGCCTTTGATATTTTGTTCGGCAGCCCTAAACCTTTGTTGCTCACCCGCACGAAATGTATCCCTGCTTTTACCGTCGATAAAGCCTCGAACGGCATGGACGGTGTTAAAAAAGTACGAAAAGCTGTTGAAAGCGGCCACCCCTATGCAGTGATTTTCTTAGATATGCGTATGCCTGGCTGGAACGGACTGGAAACAGCAGTTGAGATCAGAAAATATGATGCTAAGGCCGAGATCATTTTTGTTACTGCCTACAGCGACCGTTCTATCGATGAGATAGTAGAACAGGCCGGCCAGAACGTTGGCTACCATTGCAAACCTTACGCCCCTGAAGAAATCATTCAGCTTGCGACAAAAGCTGTTACTGACTATAATAAACTGCGTAACCTCGAGAAACTGATCGAGTCCATATCTTCTATAGGGTTAAGTAAAAATCAGCTCAATTCTTTATTAAAAAATATTCTGGAACAGCTTGCCGGCTCATTGGATACCGATATGGCGCTTATTGGCAAACTGGACAAAGATCTTAACTACGAAAAGATCCTTTCGATAGGCGCTATTGAAGAAAAAGTCAATGTAGACGAGTTAACTTCAAGGGTTAAAAACGTAAATATTGAAAAGGATGAGGTGGCTCAGTTAGATGATCTTGTACTGGCGCGCATGGAAAATTACTATGTCTTCGCCATCCTGCAAAAACAGGAGAAACTGAAGACAGAAAAAATGTACCTGTTAAAGCTGTTTGTACAAAATGCGGCCCAGGCTATCCGCAATGCCGAATTGAATGAAAAGCTGATCCGCAAAGAAAAATTATCGGCCGTTGGCCAGGTGATCGGTATGGTAATGCATGACCTGCGCACACCTATCAAAAACATCAAATTCATGACGGATATGATGCGTCGTGAAGAAGGTGAAGGTAATGAATTGATCGACATGATCGATCAGTCGGCAGAACAAGCCTCAGATATATTTGAGGACTTCCTGGATTTCCTGAAAGATATCCCTGTACAAAAAGCACCAGTTGACCTGAACAAGGTAGTCAATGAGGCCATAGAACAGGCTAAAAACCATGAAGGATGGTCAAATATTACTATCCATTCTTATCTTCCGGATGGTCAGATAGTTCCAGGTGATGAAAGTAAGTTACGCAGAGTGATCAGCAACCTGGTCAACAATGCTGCTGATGTATTGCACGATCAAAAAGTTAAAGATCCTACCATTCATATTTCGGGTTGGGTAGAAAATAAAAACTTAATGCTAGT
>DATHLW010000093.1:0-3393 GCA_035487675.1 Mucilaginibacter sp.
AATTATACGTTCAAATAATTGGTTTTATCGAATTTCATTTATTATATTTATTTAACCAATCAATTATAAAACCCTAAAATTAAATTATCATGAACCCAACAGTGCAATTAATTTTCACGATCGCAGGCGCGGCCCTGGTCCTATTAACAGTTTACGGAGCAATAAAACTAGATAGAAAATTGTTTCTATCCGGGCTTTGTTTCTTCAGTATACTTCCGATTATTGGCGAAACTATGGGCTACAACACCGACAAAGCATCGGTACACATAGTTGTGATCTTCGTATTTGTGATCCAGTTCATTTTAGCTCTGCCAAACAAAATTGTTTATGGAGCAGATAACTTGGCGGCAACCCAATTAGTCACAAAAATAGCTTTATCTATTCTTGTTATTAATGTTGTGGGTGCTGTATTCGTTCTTTACTTAAGTCCACAAGTCCCTGCACAATTTGGCTACTATCATATCGCTTTTTCACTTTCCATACTTTATGTGCTTATTAAAAGAAGCATGAGTGGTGCCTGGGTCAAGTGAGAAAAACCAAAGCTGTTAAACATCTTTAACCACAATAAAAAAGCTGCTTCAAAAGAGCAGCTTTTTTATTAAATCCCGTCGTCATGAACCACAGCAATTAGTGAATAAAGAATTATTTGTTCTATTGGATTATTGTTCCGGCTTACATATCTCCACTGCTCTTTGTGGCAACCCGGTATCGCCGCTTTGTTTTTGCAAATTAAATCTGAATTTGTTAACCTTGAGGCCATCCGCTGATGTAATTAGTTCAACATCATAAGTTCCCTCCACTGTCCAGCTATCATTGTTTATAAAATGATCGGCTTTGCCAAAGAAATGGGATTTTGTAACACCTTCCATTTCATCAACCCTGAACTGCGAAACCTGGTGGTGAGTCAGATCGAAACCGGGTAAAAAGCATTTCCATGCCGCGATAATATCTGCCGATGATAAAACTACAGCCGGGCTACCGTTCATTGAAGAATAATCCAGTAAAACCTTATCGGCAAATGAGTTTTTCACCTTATCCCAATTGCGTTCATCTGCGCCTGCAAAAATATTGGTGATTGTTTCAATGATCTTTTCTGTATCCATAGGTATGCTCAATTAATCGATTTACATCACCACCTTCACTTTGATCTGCCCGTTCGACAAGGTACGAACGATCAGCTTTTCCTCTGTTGGATAAATAGCCTGTATATCCAGGTCGTGTATACTTACATCGGAATGCACGCCATTGCCCATATCCCGGCTCATTTCGTTTTGGATCCTGGCTTTACTGTCAGCAATAAATTTGGTAAGATTATATGTAGCCCGCTGACGTATCATGTCAGTAATCCTGCCATTAAACATCCACTTGGCTGCTTTCAGCATCCAGGCCTTTGTTTGCAGGTCAAAACTCAGGTCAGGAAAGGATAATTCATGGGTATTGGGATCATAAGTAGGTGTCCCAACCAAATAAATTGTACCCGTACTGGAACCTTTAAAATCTATTTGCATCACAATTTGCTTACCACTGCCCCATACTTTGGTATTGTCTACAATAAATTCCTTACCTGCAATTTGTGCACTTTGTCCCACTACCTGTTGGTTTACCATTTTGGTTAAATGATCATAATTCTCTAACAGATCGAGATAAACATTAAAACCTTTTGCCGGCGTATATGCCGACAACTTAGGAACTGGTTTCGATGGCGGAGAACTACTTACCATAGTAACAACAGGCTTGGCAGACAGCCCTACCGAAAAATTGAGTAAGGAACCGTTCAGGCTGAAGTTACTTAAGCGTACCGATTCGGGATTGATAGAAACATATCCTACATCACCTACTTTGGTTTCGCTGGCAATATTTTTCCACAATTGCTCAACAATCGGTTTAATGTTATAGGCAGCAATTTTATCATCAACCTGTTTGCCGAGATCGTTTAGCGGACCGGTGATATATTGGATCAACCTGTCGGTCACATCAATATTCTTCATGAAAACATTACAGCGGTCAATTGGCCGTGGCACAGGGTATAATACGGTTTTAGATTTTAAATGGTAATCAGGTAATACGGTGATAGTGGTTTGGTAAGATATTTCCATTCTGCGGGGTGGCTCATCACCCATACCACATTATGCCGACACAACGGGAACCACACATTGAGGCCCTGAACTAAAAAGTGAAGAGCATTTGGCACAATAAGAAACGTTGAAACCGTAGCTGCCTATAAATTTCAGGTTCACCACATTGTTACTGCCTGTAATAGTAAATGGTGTTCGGGTAAAAGTGTAAAAATACCTCAAACCCTCGCATGGCTGCTGATTATCAGAATACTTTGTCGGAACGGAGTTCTCGGCTTGTACAATGTAACTTTTCAGATCAACTGTAACCGGCACATCAATATTGGATACGGGCTGAATAAGTTTTGGGATATCAACTTCGGTTTTAACAGGCGCTAACGGCTTGGTTGCTGCACAAGAATAGAGCAATAAAGGCAGTAATGATACTGCAAATAATTGTATTGGTTTAAGTTTCATTTTCGGGGTATAATAAACCGTGTTTTATAAATAACAGCACGGTAAACTGGCTGTAAAAATAATAAAGCTTTCGGTTTTCCTTTCGAAATATATTTAGTTTAGCAAGACTTATGAAAAACATCTTTGCTATTTCAGGCAGCCTGCGCGAGGGCTCATCCAACCATAATATCCTAAAGGGATTATGTAAAATGATGCCGCAGGATGTCAATTACGTGATATACGATGGGTTAAGCCAGGTGCCTGCATTTGATCCCGGCTTGGATAATAATACTCCGCCTGTTGTAATATCTTCATTTCGCAAGAAATTAGCAGATGCCGATGGTATTATCATCTGTACGCCCGAATACGCTTATGGTGTCCCAGGTGCTTTAAAGAATGCCTTGGACTGGATGGTATCAAGCGCATCTTTTTCAGGTAAACCCACGGCATTGATTACCGCTTCCACAGGAGGCGAAAATGCGCATGAAGCAATGATCAAAATTCTTGGTTCAATAGATGCCAAAATGAGCCCTGAAACTATTTTACTGATACAATTTGTCCGCTCTAAAATGGATACGGAAGGAAATATTATTGATCCGGATACACTCCAAAAATTGAAAGATGTATTTGATGGATTTATGCTTGCGGTAGTTGATTAAGTTGATTTAGAGAGTGGTTGATTTAGTTATTATATTCGATTACAACTTAATCTAACTCAATCCAACTTATTCAACCTCCACTGCCAATTTGACAATATCTTGACTTTGGAACAGCCCTTGATGAATGGGCATTGTTAAAGTAAACTCATTTCTAAAAATAACTATAGATTATGCAAGAAAAAGGAACGATCTCGATACATACCGAGAACATTTTCCCGATCATT
>DATHLW010000094.1:0-4051 GCA_035487675.1 Mucilaginibacter sp.
GCAACAAGATGGGCGAATGCAATACATCTCTGATGATCAATACAAGTATGCGCTCATCAATCATCATTCATCCTTGTATTGCGGTGGTTATAACCTGTACCAGTATGATGTTAAGAAAAACACGCTCTCTACCTTTCCGGATGGTCAAAGGAATGAAATATGGTCGATGTTTTCTGACAATGACAGCCTGCTGTTGATGGGAAGAACCAACGGGTTTTCGTTATTCAATTCCAATAGTAAAAAATTTGATTCACTTTCATACGCATCCGGAAGTACTCCTGAAGCAAAATTTGTTTATCGCATTTTTAAAGATGAGGCGGGGACGATATGGGCAGTTGCGGAGAACGGGTTATACAAAATAAGCGACAACCACCATGGCAACCAACGGTGGTCGGTTGACAGCGATCGGTCACCTGTCGTTGATCAGCTTAATTTACTGGATGTTTATGCCGATAGCAATAAAGTTTTCTGGCTGGCAACAAATGGAGAAGGGTTATATCGCTGGAACAGGAAAGCAAATACATTTCAGCAATTCAATATCGCGAGCGGCTTCCCTTCGGATGTACTATACAGGATAGAGCCGGATGAATATGATAACCTTTGGATCAGCTCCGATTATGGCCTGATCCGCTTCAATAAAAAAACATTCGCAATAAATACCTATACAACTGCCGATGGGATCACGAACAATGAGTTTAACAGGACTTCCTCCTTCAAGGCAAAAGATGGACAGCTTTATTTCGGCGGATTAGACGGCATTATTGCTTTTAACCCCACAGATTTTAGAACAGATGTCAGCTCATTAAACATACCATTACGCATCATTGCTTTTAACCAGTTTATTGGTTCACAGAACAAATTGGTTACTCAAACCAATGAGTTACTCAATACCTCTCAAATTGTGCTGGCGCCAACCGACAGGTTCTTCACACTCGAATTTCAGTTGCTGGATTTTGCAAAAGACGATGTACACCATTATGCCTATAAGATCGAAGGTGTAGATAAAGACTGGAATTATATCAATGAAAACTCTATCCGTATCAGTGGTTTGCCTTACGGAAAATTCACATTGCATATCAAAGCACAAAACCGTGAAGGTGCATGGAGCAAAAGCGAGTTAACTATCCCTTTGCTTGTTCTAAAGCCATTTTACTTTAAATGGTGGTTTATTGCATTGATTGTCCTGTTACTTGTGTTGTCGATTTATTGGGTAATAAAATGGCGGACAAAACAATTAGCAGCAGATAAAAATAAGCTGGAGCTAACTGTGAACGAAAGAACCACGCAGTTAAAGCGATCACTGTCAGAACAGGCGGAACTGCTTGCTGACAAAGATGTACTGATGAAAGAAATTCATCACCGGGTAAAGAATAATTTGCAGGTTATTTCGGGCTTACTGGAGTTGCAAAGCAAGGCTGTGAATGATGAAGCTGCAAAAGATGCATTGATGGAAGGACGCAACCGCGTAAGAAGCATCGCGCTGATACACCAAAACCTCTACCAGTTTGAAAACCTAAGCAAGATCGAATTAAAACGCTTCGTAAATGATCTGTGCCGGCAAGTGGAGAGCATATATAAAAAGCAGAGCAGAATATTGATGAGTATCGACGTGCCTGTTTTACACCTTGATATTGATTCTGCTGTTCCCCTTGGCTTGATCATGAATGAGCTACTATCTAACTCTTTCAAGTATGCTTTTAATGATGACATCGCAGGAAAAATAAACCTCGAAATTCATGCTGTGGCCGAAGGTAAATATGAACTGAAATATTCGGATAACGGGCCGGGTTTGCCTACAGATTTCGATTTAACCCGCGCGACTACCTTGGGCATGCAGTTGATCCAGGACCTGAGCAGGCAAATTGGCGGAAAAGTGAAATACGAGTATAAAAACGGAGCCTCATTTATCATTAATTTTACTAATCGCGAGCTGCGAAAAAAAGAAGACTAAAAACCCATGAGCGTTTTAAAAATAGGTATAGTAGAAGATGAACTGGTAATTGGCCGGACCATTTTGAACACGCTTAACGAGCTGGGCTATTCGTATTGCGGACCAGCTACCAGCTATACCGAAGCCATGGAAATGCTTGAGCAGGATAAACCCGATCTATTGCTACTAGACATTCAGCTCTCAGGAAAAAAAGATGGGATAGATGTAGCGCAAAAGCTGAATGAATTGTATCCTATACCATTCATTTTTTTAACGGCTAACAGCGATGGCGAAACGATTGACCGTGCTAAGAAGGTGAAGCCTCACGCTTATATTGTTAAGCCATTTACCAAAGAAGAATTGTTTGCCGCCATTGAAATTGCATTCAGCAATTTTACCGCTAACCGCGATAATGCGAGGCCCGGCCACCCAAATACGCATCATCCAAAAGAGTATATGTTTGTGAGAGACGGGTACATATTCAGGAAGATTTTTTTAAATGACCTGTTATACCTGGAGAGTGATGCGAATTATGTCACTTTGCATCTCAAGTCGCAAAAGAAAGCAATGGTTCGGTCTACGCTTAACGATTTTATTGAGCAGCTGGATATGCGAACGTTTATTCGCATCCATCGCAGCTATTCCATAAACATCAACCTGGTTGATGATGTTTTTCCTACAGAAGTTTCGGTTGGCGGAGTTAAGATCCCTGTTGGCAAATCATATAAAGAAGATCTCTTTAAAGCTTTAGGAATAAAAGAAGCTTAACCATCTGATACTCCTCTTTTTCACAAACCTAGGGCCGTTCATCCCTAACCAGGTGTGTTTATCCCTTTTATTTCAGAATCTTTCTAATAGTATGCAATTTCATTCTTGTTATGGCATTGATAGATTTAGACAAGATCATTATTAAACGAACTGTGATAGGGATACGCTGTACCGCGTGCGGGGGGAATTTGGTTGAATCAAAAAAAAAACATTTACAAGCCGCTTTATAATGCTGATCTCATTCGGAACTATAAAACCCAAAACTTACGAATGCGAAAATTGTAAGAAGCGGCATATCTTATTATAACGAGAAAAACTACTTCAACATCATTATCAAACAATTAAAAAAACAAACGTCATGAGTATTAGATTAGGCGATATCGCACCAGATTTTCAAGCCGAAACAACAAAGGGCACCATCAATTTTCACGAATGGCTGGGCAACGGCTGGGCTGTTCTTTTCTCCCACCCAAAAGATTTTACTCCGGTTTGCACTACTGAACTTGGTTATATGGCAAAAATGGCACCCGAGTTTACAAAAAGAAACTGCAAGATCATCGGTCTCAGCGTCGACCCTGTTGAAAGTCATTTACGATGGGAAAAAGATATTGAAGAAGTACAAGGACAGGCAGTAACCTATCCTATGATCGGCGACCCTACACTCGCCATCGCTAAATTGTACGACATGCTTCCTGCCGACGAGCCTGGTACTTCAGAAGGCAGAACGCCTCTTACCAATCAAACAGTACGCACTGTTTTTGTTATTGGTCCGGACAAAAAAATAAAACTGCATTTGACTTATCCAATGTCGACCGGCCGCAACTTTAATGAAATACTGCGCGTGCTTGATTCTATGCAACTCACTGCAGCGCACCAGGTTTCTACACCAGTAAACTGGAACAACGGAGACGATGTGATTATCCCTGCAGCATTATCGGAGGCAGATACGCGGGAAAAGTATTCGGTGGGGTTGAAGATCGTTAAACCTTACCTGCGTTTTGTTCCGCAACCGGGCATGAATTAATCAGATATGAGAAGTGAGATATGAGTAGAAATCTCCTTATTTTTAAATCAAGAAGCAAGCGTCTCATATCCCAAATCTCACATCTCACATCTTTAAAAAAATAGAGCATGAAATTACGTGTCGTGGTATTAGGCGCCGGTTTTGGAGGTTTGGAACTCAGCTCCATGCTTTCTGAAACGATCGGCGACAATCTTGATCTTACCCTGATAGATCAGAATGATTCTTTTTATTTCGGCTTTTCAAAACTGGACGTGATGTTTGGACACAAAGCGCCCGATGCTGTCAAAATTTCTTATAACAGTATCGCCAAACCGGGTGTAAAATTTTGC
>DATHLW010000095.1:0-3087 GCA_035487675.1 Mucilaginibacter sp.
GTAAGCCCTTTCCTGGTCCAGAACGTAGATGCTCACATGTGTCATTTTACTTATCATGCTTTTTTGCGCCTTAAATTGTTTACGCAAAGTACAGGTATAAACTAAAATTTCATTTCTCTAAAATTGCTAAATTTTGATCCAGCCGTTTCTTTCGGCAAAGCACCCCGGAATAAAGGTTAAAGGTGATTTGACCATTTGCGCTTTCATTTTTTGGTGCTGAACTAAATATTGGGAAGGCGTTTTACCAACCATGCGCTTAAACAGGCCGCTGAAGGAACTTAGACTTTCAAATCCTACAGCATAACAAGTTTCTGAAACAGGAATACCGGTCTTCAATAATTCCAATGCTTTTTCAATTCTGACAAAGATCAAATACTGATGCGGGGTTTTGCGGTAAACACTTTTGAACTCCCTGATGAAATGAAATTTAGAGAAGTAGGCCTCATCAGCGATATTGCGGAGGTCGATCTTGTCGGCATAGCGCGTATCAATAAAGAGTTTTGCTTGAACTAACCGCCGGTAAAAATAGAGTTTCGGATAGTGTTCATTTATCATCATTCGGAGTTTTTTTACTTCCACAATGTTTTGAGATTTAGCAATGGGCGGCTTATGCAGCCTAAGTTCTTAAAAATTCTTGGCCTATTCAAATGTCCGCATTTGAAGAATACCTATTGAAAGTATTATACTGACACTATTTTGTCAGTACTAGTAAAAATTCAAGTATTTGATAATCAGTTATTAACAAAATTTTCATGGCGTTCATGATGATGAACATGAACAGTGTAAAGGGAATTAGGAAACTCAAAACTTTTTCTGAAATTAGCGGCCAATGAAGATAGAGTTGTTTATCCCTTGTTTTGTTGACCAGCTTTACCCTGATACTGCCTGGAACACGGTAAAAGTATTAGAAAAAGCGGGCTGTACCGTCAGCTATAACCCGGAGCAGACCTGCTGTGGTCAGCCGGCGTTTAACGCAGGTTTCTGGGACGAGGCAAAAACTGTAGGCACTAAATTCCTGAACGGTTTTTCGGAAGACAGCGTGATCATCACGCCATCCGCCTCCTGCACGGGCATGGTAAAAAATTATTACAACGACCTGTTTACCAATACCCTGCTGCACAATAGATGCCGGGCCATACAAGGCAATATCTATGAATTGTCGGACTTCCTGGTAAACATCCTGCAATTTGATTACTTCGGTGCCGAGCTGGATGGTCGTGCCGTTTATCATGATAGCTGCAGCGCCCTGCGCGAATGCAAGATCAAGGAAGAACCACGCCAATTACTATCTAAAGTGCTGGGCCTGGAACTGGTCGACCTGAAAGATAATGAGACCTGCTGCGGTTTCGGGGGCACCTTTGCGGTCAAGTTCAATGCAATATCTACGGCGATGGCGCAGCAAAAAGTAGACAACGCACTGGCTGCAGGTGCTAATTATATTATTTCGACCGATGCTTCATGCCTGCTGCACCTGCAAGGGTATATCGACAAGAATAACCTCCCGATAAAAACTATGCATTTAGCCGACGTATTGGCAAATGGGTGGGGGAATATTTGATTTCGGAAATTCGAATGCGGAATTAGGAAATCGTCGGTTGATTTAATCATAACCTTTTAAACAGGTTCTTACCAACCCTGTCCATCACCAATGCCCGGTAGCTTTTGCTGATCGGGAGAATGTGATCAGCCACTACCACTTCGTTGTTGTCTATGGTCTGAATGGCATCAATGGCCACTATGAATGATTTGTGTATTTTTAGAAAAAGATGACCTGGCAATTGGCTCTCGAAGCCCTTAAAGCTCATGTAAACAATGTGCTTTTTACTCTTAGTGTATAAGATCACATAATTAGATAGGGCCTCGAGATATAAAATATCCTTTATAAATACTTTTTCGAGTTTCTGATTGGATTTGATAAAGAAATAGGCCTCTGACGTAATCAGATCGTGTTTTACCCTTAAATTAAGGTAAGCCTGAGCTTTAATTACTGCTTTAAAAAAACGTTCAAAACTGATGGGTTTTAACAGGTAATCCAATACGTTCAGTTCATATCCCTCAATAGCATATTCCGGAAATGCTGTTGTAAATATCACAAGGGGAGGATCTGATAAATTCTTTAAAAAATCGACCCCCGTTATTTTAGGCATCTGGATATCCAAAAAAACCAGGTCAATATGTTTGTTTTGAAGAACTGAGCTCGCCTCGATAGCATTTTTGCATACCGCCACAGGGTTCAGGAATTCCACTTGCTCGATATACTCAAGCATTCCTTCACGGGCTATCGGCTCGTCATCGACTACTAAACAATTAATCATTATACTGCAATTTAAGTATGGTTTGAAAAGTATCTGCTTCTTTATTTATATTTAATTCATGCTTGTTGGGATATAGCAATTCCAGTCTTCTTTTTAAATTCTGTACTCCTAAACCTTCGGATTGTAATAAATGCTTTTGACCATTTGACTGATCATAGGTATTAATAGCCTCGACCAAAAAAGTTTTTCCATCCTGATTTTTTATAGACAGATGGATCCTGTTTTTCCCGGCTTCCTTATGATTTGAGACGTGTTTGAATGCGTTTTCAACGATAGGAAGGATCAGCAAAGGCGCGATCCAAAAATCATCCATTTCGTCGATAGTTAGACTGATATCCGACTCCTTCTCCATACGCAGGGTTTGGATAGCAACATAATTTTTTATGTAGTGCAACTCTTTCTTTATTTGAATTTTGTCGGTTGTGCATTCATAGAGCTGGTAGCGCAGCATTTCGGAAAACTTCTCGACAGATAGCCTTGCGTCTGCATTGGTTTTATCGATCTGGAAATAGATCGTATTCATTACATTAAAAAGGAAGTGGGGGTTCACTTGTGAGCGTAAAAAGTTAAGCTCCGTTGTTACTTTTTCCTTTTCTATTTCCAGTAACCGCTGTTCCATAAAATAGCGGTCAGCAATTATTTTAATGATACAGCTTATAGAGATCAGGCTGATGTCTACCAAAACAGTTTCAGAAAATAAGGAAACAAGGCGCAGTACAGAGCCAAAAACGGGAATTCCGGTAACTAACTGGTAAAGGTACAAGACAAAAAA
>DATHLW010000096.1:0-16446 GCA_035487675.1 Mucilaginibacter sp.
CAAGGATTACACGAAGAGGGCTTCTGTAGGCACGATATTGAATGTGATAAATTGAATTTATAGCGACGGGTTTACCTGTCGCTATTTTTTTACCAGCATGCTGAAATAAGCCAGTTCCTCGCCATCCCTGTGAAAATTATCCATGCGTATTAGCCCTGCTTTCTCCAATACTTTTTGCGAACCGAAATTCAGTAATGTGGTTACCCCTACAATCTCTTTTGCATCCGTGTGTACCAATGCATAGTTAACCATAATAATAGCCATCTCGCTGGCAATACCTTTTCCCCAATATTTATGGCGCAATGAATAGCCTACCTCTATTTTTCCTTCTTCATCGTAGAAATTTCTTAGCAAGCACATGCCAATAAATTCACCGTCGATATTGTTAAATATTCCCCAACGGCCCAAAGTCTTGTTAGCGGTATAGTCCTCAAGAGCTTTTCTGAATATTTCAATATGTTCTTTTCTGCTGCGGTTAGGGAGATGCAGAGTGACCCGTTCATCATCAAAAAGAGACAAGTAAGTGCCCTCCTCTTCGGGCTTAAAATCGCGGATAACAAAGCGAGGTGTTTGGGCGATGATGTGCATGAAACAAATTTATCATTTTGTCTGAACCATGATTTCATAGATTAAAGGATTTACATGATTATGATAACTCGATCACCCTAATCAGTAAAATCTTATAAACGGCTCGTCCCTCTTGAACACCTATGAAAATGAAACAATAGTGAAAAATCATGTTAACTTTGCGGCTATGGCATCCATCAAACCATCTGTACCTAAAGGCACCCGCGACTTTTCTCCGGCCGAAATGGCTAAACGCAATTACATTTTTGACACTATTAAAAGCGTTTTCCGCAAATACGGTTACCAGCAGATAGAAACGCCTGCAATGGAGAATCTAAGCACTTTAATGGGTAAATATGGTGAGGAAGGGGATAAGCTGATATTTAAAATTTTAGACAATGGAGATTTAATTGATTTTTCTCTCTTATCGAATTTCTATCAACTGATGAAATTTTTAGAGACAAAGGATTTGAAACCACACGTTGGAGATGCTGGGCAAGATGAGTTTGGACCTGGAAATAAAGATAAAAAAGTTATATGGGAAGCACCTAAATCAAAATCTTTAGAAGAAGCACTTGAAAAAATATATTATTCTGATGATGCCCGTAATTTATATAAATCTACCAATTCAAATTTAATTACTAATATTTCCGAAAAAGCCCTCCGATACGATCTTACTGTTCCCTTCGCACGTTACGTGGTGATGCACCAGAACGAGATTACTTTCCCGTTCAAGCGTTTCCAGGTACAGCCGGTATGGCGTGCCGACAGACCACAGCGCGGGCGTTACCGTGAGTTTTACCAATGTGATGCGGATGTAGTAGGCTCGGATTCTCTGCTCAACGAGGCTGAATTTGTGATGATTTATGACGAAGCTTTGGGTAAATTAGGATTAAAAGATTTCACTATAAAACTTAATAATAGAAAAATTCTATCAGGCATAGCTGTGATTATAGATAAAAGCGATAATATAATAGATCTGACCGTAGCTATAGATAAGCTCGATAAAATTGGCCTTGACGGGGTCACAAAAGAGCTATTGGAGAGGGGCTTTACACAAGCCGATATCGATAAAATAAAGCCTGTAATCCTATTGAAGGGCACAAATGAAGCTAAACTGGCAAGTTTGCGCGAGACCTTGAAAAGTTCTGAAATTGGCATGAAGGGATGCGATGAAATTCAGACAGTTTTTGATTACATCGCCAACTTTAAGCTCAATACTGCCAAACTGGAGCTGGATATTACTTTGGCAAGAGGATTAAATTACTATACTGGTGCAATCTTCGAAGTAAAAACCAATGAAGTGGCCATGGGCAGCATCGGCGGCGGTGGTCGTTATGATGACCTGACCGGGATGTTTGGGCTGAAAGGGTTAACCGGTGTAGGCATATCCTTTGGTGCAGACCGTATTTATGATGTGATGGAGGAACTTAGCCTGTTCCCTGCAGCAACCAGCCAAAGTACACAAGTGCTCATCTGTTGTTTTGATAAAGAGGGTGAAAAATATGCACTTCCGTTGCTGCAACAATTGCGCAGTAATAATATTTATGCTGAATTATATCCGGCAGGCGCGAAGATCAAAAAGCAAATGGAGTACGCTAATAATAAACAGATCCCTTATACGATTGTGATCGGCAGCGATGAAATGCAAAGCGGGTTGCTTACTTTTAAAGATATGACAAGTGGGGTGCAGGAAAAGCTATCAGGCGCAGATATCGTAAAACGCCTTAAATAAAAATAGCGATGGGTTTCAAACCCATCGCTATAAAACGATTTTATATTGTTGCCTTCGTATGCGCCGACAGATCAAATGGCACTACAACCTTCACACTGATATTCCGCCCCATATTAAAAATACCCGGCTGAACCCCTGGCGGCACAGTTGGATTATCAAAATATTTAAGCCTGCTCATGTTGGATTGGTAATTCTTGTTACCCAGGTTAGTGCCTTCAATAAATATTTTTAGTACGGGATTGCCCGCAGCGTTGACGATATTCCCGCCAAAGCCTGCGCTTATTAAATTGTAACCCGCAGTGTAGGTTTCTGTACCGTATGCTGAGAAAAACCTGTTCTGTGCATCATAATGATCAAAACCTACAAAACCGTAAACATTCCGGAAGGTACCGAAACCTTTGGCAAATGTACTGCGCAGCTCAGAATGGGTATGGAGCGGCGGAATAAACGGCAAATATTTAAGGCTGTCAGCAACCTTGCCGCCATTACCTAAATTCTGGTCATAAGTTAAACTCAGTGAATTCTCAAAATGCAGCCATGGCCTGGGATGCAGGTCAAGACTTAATTCACCGCCGTTAATGCGTGCATGGCTTTGCACATAGGTAAAGGTGTTATATCCCTGGGTTACAACAGGGCTGCCATCCGGATTTAATACCTGTTGCTGGTAAATGTAATTCTGAATATTGTTGTTAAACAATTCAATGCTTGCCGAAACATTTGGCAGGGTCAGGAAAGCGCCGATATCTTCCTGAACGTTAAATTCGGGCTTGAAATTGCTGTTCCCTACATGGTATATCTGCGAACCTGGATCTGGACCATTTGCTGAAAGTTCTGCAATACTTGGCGCCCTGAACCCACGGGCAATATTGGCTTTTATAAGGAATTCATTTGAGAAATTATAAGTAGCCCCGAAACTTCCCGTGGCGCCTGAAAATGTTTTATTCAATGCACTGAACTGTGGAACCACATTAGGTGTTGTAGTAGGATTTGTTCCTGTATATAGGCTTGGGAATGTGGTGGCTGTATCAATGTATGCCGCTTGTCCGTGGAACGAACGGCTATCATAGCGTGCACCACCCTCCAGGTCTAATTTTCCAAAGGTCTTTTTGATGATAAAAAATGGACCTATATCAAATTGGTGGTAAGCCGGTATAGGGAAAACAGTAGCATCGCCTATTGTATTATTTTGGTATTGACCATTTACGCCGACAGTCGTTTCAAAATCATTGCCTATGATATAATTATATTTTACGTCATAAGTAAATGTGCTTAGGTGCAGATTTAACCCCGCAATACCCGGTTCAGTAGGATGTGTGTACTCGCGGCGATGGCTGTACTCGTAGCCCACATTCACCAGCAAATTACCGCTGCCCAAAGTAATATTACTGTTATCATAAATACGATAGAGCTGCACATGCTGGTGAAGGGGTGTGATACCGTATGAATTTAAAACAGATTCTGGAACGATGGGACGATAGGTATCCGCGTCGGTGATCTGACGGGTGAACTTGCGGGTAAGCGAATCGCGGCTGCCGTCAGGAATTTCCTGCAAATCATCAAAAACGGATGCATTAAGATACGAATATCCCCACGATTTGTTCAAGCCAACCATAACCCGGGCATCTTTTTCCCGGAAGCCGGTGCCGTAAACACGGCCATCATGCTGATTTTGATAGTCTTTGGCTTCTTTGGCCGATACTATTGTACCCCAAACTATCCCGTTATTGTTCCCCTGTAAACGAAAAGAGCTGCTCAGCAAGTTATTATTAGTGCCATAATTGCCGGTAAAGGAGCCCAAAATTTTCCCTAAGGGAACAGGTGGAGGAGATAGCAGGTTTACTACTCCGCCAATCGCATCGGAGCCATAACTTAAGCTGGCGGGGCCCTTTATTACTTCTACACGATCGATTGAGTTTTGGTCAACTTCAATCCCGTGCTCATCACCCCATTGCTGGCCTTCCTGGCGTATACCATCCTGTAAAGTAACTACCCTGTTGTAGCCCAAACCATGGATAAACGGTTTGGAAACATTGGGGCCTGTTGTTACAGCACTGATGCCGGGCAGGTTGGCAATCTCGTCGATCACATTGGTTGATGCCGAATGCTGATCGATATAGGTTTTACTCACTGCAGCCATTGGCACGGGGTCCCTTTTTATTTCGGTTGCCTTGCTCACGCCGGTGATTACTACTTCGCTGGCCTCAATTGCAGATGTCTGCAATACAGCATCCAGTTTGGTTGTTTTTGTCAGATCGACCCTTTGGTTAAATGTGGCATAACCGACGAAGCTAATCTGTACCAGGTAAACACCCTTCGGCAATTGTCCGAGGAAGTATTTACCATTAATATCAGATACAGTGCCTATACGCAGATCCGGGATAGAAATACTCGCACCCGGTATAGGTTTACCATCAGCCTTGTCAGTAATCGTTCCGCTGAGTGTGCCTAAAACATCGTCGGCACGTATTTTATTTTTTATAGTCGGGGCATTCGAAAATGCCGTGGTATATATAAATAATGCTAAAAAGCAGTGAAAGAGCTTCAATTTCATAATGTAAATTTTGTTAATCAATAATGCTGCCAGTATGGGCAGAGACCTTACAGGAAGTATTATGAAACCGGTGGCGAACGCCCTGCCGAAAGGATGAGGGATATGCTTATAAAATCATATTTACCTTGTTTGTAAAAATGATCAGCAGTAACTACGGGACTAAAATGATGGTGTTCAGCAAGCATCATGCTGGTGTGGTGCATGGCATCGCACAACTGGCACTTTTCTGATACGGTAGTTTGATTTTGAGAAATCTGATGCGTATTATATTTAACCAGGTGCTGGTGGGCATATACCATCACCTGTCCTGCTGTGAAACAGATCAGTACGATCCAGGTGTAGATGATATGTCGTTTAGCTTGGCTCAAAACTTAATTGCGTTTGATTTTATCTATAAGACGCATTTCGCACAAAAATAGTTAAATGCGAATGTAAAATACTATGTAATCGTAACAATATCGTTGTAAACTGGTTTGCAGAAATTCTTTTAATAATGGCGCCGATGTATATTTGGCGCATGAAGCCTGCTGAAGTTAATTTGAAATGGTCGGAGCTGCAGCAAAAGATAGCAGCAGATTTTGATACTGATGTGCCAGATATGAAGGTGATGCTGTTTTTGATAGGTGTACAGGAATTGGGACAAGGGCCAAGAAAGTTCAGCAAACGCCAAAAAGAGGAGCTGATGCATATTGCTACCTGCAAACTCTTTAGCCAGATGGGTTTTTATGAACTGGAGGGCCTCGACCAGGACGGCTGGCCGCACTGGAAGCTGGTAAAAACTATTCCGAACTATACCTTGCTGGAGCAGGAAATGCTGATGAAATCCCTGGTAGTTGAATATTTTGAGTCGATGTAATAGAAGGTTGAAGAGTTGTAAAGTTGAAATGTTGTAAGGTTAAGCTAACCTGTAAGCATCCTGACTTTCAAAATAACTTTGCAACTTTATAACGTTCCAACCTTACAACAATAGAGCATGAAAAAATTATTTACACTATTATTCCTTTTGATCACAGCAACCGCTTTTGCCGGTGGACCAAAAAATCAATATGTGCGGATCAAAACAAGCTATGGCGAATGCATCATCCGCCTGTACAATGAAACACCACAACACCGGGATAATTTTATCAAGCTGACCAAAAAAGGCCTTTACAATGGTACACTGTTTCACCGGGTGATCCAGAACTTTATGATACAGGGCGGTGACCCGGATTCAAAAGATCCGAAGAAAGCTACGACGGGAGCTGAGTTAGGTAATGGGGACGTTGGTTATACCGTTCCAGCGGAATTCAGAGATAGCTTGTTTCACAAACGCGGCGTACTGGCTGCTGCACGCGATGATAATCCGAAGAAAGCGTCAAGCGGCTGCCAGTTTTATATTGTGGAAGGCAAACGCTATACCGAAGGCAAGCTGGACACCCTGGAAAAAGCACCGAGAATGAACGGCCATAAATTCCCGGCATGGCAACGAGAATGGTATGAAACCGTTGGCGGTACGCCGCAACTGGACCAGAATTATACGGTGTATGGTGAAGTAGTGATAGGTTTGGATATGGTTGATCGTATTGCCGCAGTTAAAAAAGACGAACGTGACCGCCCTGTAGTAGATGTGCCGATGACTGTAGAATTATTGAGCAAAAAGGAATGTAAGCAATTGGATCAATTACTTGGATTATCGAACTAATATTTATTTATGGCGAATACGGTCATTATATCAGGACTAGAGATTACAATAGATAATCCAAATCAGATTCTTAATATGGGAGGCCCCTGGATAGGTGATATATCCATTGGGGATGATTTTATTTCAAAAGATTGTGTTGTAGATAACTTCGTCTATAAAGAAGATATGAGTCTTTTGTTTTTTGTAAAATATCATATTATTTCAAAACGCTATTGGTACTTCAGTATTAATTTTTTCAATATTGATACAAAAGTCAATTATGAATTTACCAACGAATTCGATATGGTTCATATAGGTAGTTTTATTAGCAAAGATGAACTTGAAATTTTCCATGCATTTCATGATAAGAATGAGCACCGTAGAAGAGTATTCAAACTGGATGAAGAAGACTTTCACCTGGTGGCATAACTAAAATCCGAAATTGAACATCCGAAATCCGACATCAAAACATGAAGATCATCACCTATAACGTAAACGGCATCCGCTCGGCAATCAACAAAAACTGGCTGGCCTGGTTACAGGCTACTGATGCTGATGTAGTTTGTCTGCAGGAAATAAAAGCGACACCCGATGTGCTGACGGATCTCGGCCTGGTTGATGCAATGGGCTACCAGCATTACTGGTTCCCGGCCGAAAAGAAAGGGTATAGCGGAACAGCCATCTTTACTAAGATTTTGCCAAAACATATCGAGTACGGCTGTGGCATAGCCGATTTTGACCGGGAAGGCCGTAACATCCGGGTTGATTTTGATGAGGTATCGGTGATGAGCGTTTATTTCCCTTCGGGATCAAGTGGTGATGACCGGCAGATTTTTAAATACCGGTTTCTGGATGAGTTTGGTAAATACCTCACCCTTTTAAAGGTTGAATACCCGAAACTGGTGATCTGCGGTGATTATAATATTTGCCATAGGCCGATAGATATCCATAACCCGAAATCAAACGCCAATTCCTCAGGCTTTTTGCCCGAAGAACGCGAATGGATGGAGAATTTTATCGAGTCGGGTTTTGTAGACACCTTCCGGCATATGAATAAGGAACCACACAATTATACCTGGTGGAGTTTCCGCGCCAATTCACGCGCCAAGAACCTGGGCTGGCGCATCGATTATGCCATGGCTACAAAAGAACTGGAAGAAAACATTAAGCGAGCAGCTATTTTACCAGAGGCAAGGCATTCGGATCATTGCCCGGTTTTGCTGGAATTGGAGTTTTAGAAGTCTTACTAAATGAGTTTATTTAGTTGTTCCATTAATGTAGGAAGATCAAATTTTATGGTCGAATAAATTGTAGTAGCTGAAACACCAAAATATTCGTGGATCAGTTTGTTGCGCATCTCTTTCATGAGTCGCCACTGTACCGTTGGATTTTTACTTTTTAATTCGTTAGATATTTTAGATGCTGCTTCACCAATAATTTCAAATCTTCTTATAATAGCATCCTGCAACATCGTATCTCTTGAAAATTCAAAGTCAGTTTTATTGCTTATGTAGCTGAATATAATATCTATTGATTCGATAATGTCCTGGATATAAACATGATCAGACCTGCTCATAAAATTGTTATCGCTGACAGTAGCACTTCGTCTTTGATTGACGGTTTTAATGAACTATATTCTACAAGGTCAACTTTACGACTTATTAGTTCTGAAATCTCTTGTTCAAGTTGGAGCATTTTGAAAAGAGTAAATTTTTCCCCCGGTTCAATAAGCAAATCTATATCACTGGTCGGTGTGGCATTTCCTTTTGAAAAAGAACCAAATATTGCAGCCCGCTTTATAAAATATCTTTTCAAAACAGGTAAAATAAGTTGCTGATATTGTTCCAATTGCTGCATATTCAAATATAAGGCAATTAATTTTTAAAAAAGAAAAGCTCCCGAAACCGGAAGCTTTTTATATTGAAGCAGTTAACTGCCACTTCAAACTGCCACTGCAACTTATCCCTTCACCCGTTCTACATAAGCGCCTGTAGCGGTATCTACTTTCACTTTATCGCCAATATTGATGAATAAAGGAACTTTGATCTCGGCACCCGTTTCAACAGTTGCACTTTTTAATGCACCACTTGAAGTATTACCGGCCACAGCAGGCTCAGTATAAGTGATCTCTAGTTCTGCAGATCCCGGTATTTGTCCCATGATAGCTTCATCACTTTCAAATGCAACGATCACATTCATGCCTTCTTTTAAAAATTTAACAGCTCCTCCAAATAGTATTTTCGGAACATTATGCTGATCGTAAGTGGTGTTGTCCATTATTACTAATGACTCGCCATCTTCATATAAATATTGATAATCGTTAGTTTCTACACGTGCTATAGTTACATCTTCGTCAGTACGAAAACGGTATTCAACCAGCTTGCCAGTTTTTACATTACGCATGCGTGCCTGGTAAAAAGCACGAAGGTTTCCTGGCGTACGGTGCAAAAATTCCTCTACCTGCAATAATTCGCCATTGAAGCGAAGGATATTGCCATTCTTTATTTCTGATGCTTTAGACATAAAACTTTTATTGAGGCGCAAACTTAGCCACTTACAAGCAAAGAAACAAGAACACGATTAAAGGAATGATTGATTTACAGGATATTGTTAGTCCGAAAGTCCGTAAGATTATTCTTTCTTTCCGACTTACGGACTTCCCGACTTTCGGACTAATTAAATCGTGTTACCTTTGCAGCATGGTTGATGTGATACTAAAAAAGGGTAAGGAAAAGGCAGTGCTGCAGCGGCACCCCTGGCTGTTTTCGGGAGCTGTGGAACGCGTAAAGGGTAAGCCTGCCAATGGGGATATTGTAAAGCTGCTCAATGAGAAGGGCGACTTTATGGCTTATGGTTTTTACAATAGCCAGTCGCGGGTAGCATTGCGGTTGCTGGAATGGGATGAAAATACAGAGATTAACGAAAACTGGTTCCGTAAAAAAGTGGAAGTGGCAGTGGCAAGCCGCAGTAATATTTTGGAGGATGGTAAAACCAATACCTGCCGTTTGATTTTTAGCGAAGCAGATTACCTGCCTGGTCTCATCGTTGATAAATATGCCGATTACCTTGCTGTACAAGTGCTCACATCGGGTATTGAGCGGGTGATGCCTGTCATGATCGACGAACTACAGAAGCTATTAAAGCCCAAAGGGGTTTTTGATAAAAGTGATGCGTCGTCAAGGGCTCATGAAGGTTTGGAAACCATCAATCAAGTGCTGGCAGGTGAACATCCGCCTGAAATTGTAAAAGTAACAGAGAATAATGTTACTTATGGTATCAATATCGCCGAAGGGCAAAAATCCGGTTTTTACTGCGATCAGCGCGACAATAGGTTGATAACGGCGCTTCACGCTAAAGGCAAAAAAGTGCTGGATTGCTTTAGCTACACTGGTGGATTCACTCTAAATGCTTTAAAAAACGGGGCCTCAGAAGTTACAAGTGTCGACAGCTCGGCGTTGGCTATTGAAACATTGAAACAGAATATCGGCCTGAACAAATTGGATGCTTCTAAACATACTGCTATTCAATCGGATGTAAACAAGCAATTGCGTGCCTTGCGCGAACAGGGCGAAAAATTTGATATCGTAGTGCTCGATCCGCCTAAATATGCGCCATCAAGATCGGCATTGGATAAAGCAAGCCGTGCTTATAAAGACCTGAACCGTTTGGGAATGTTATTACTTGAAAAAGGCGGTTTACTGGCGACTTTTTCCTGTTCAGGAGCTATGGATATAGATACCTTTAAACAGGTACTGGCCTGGGCCGCCTTAGACGCAGGTAAAGAAGTACAGTTTATCTATCAATTCTGTCAACCCGAGGATCATCCTGTGAGAGCCTCATTTCCGGAAGGGGAGTATTTGAAGGGGTTATTGTGCCGGGTTTATTAAATAGAGTCAGGAATCAAGAGCCAAGAATCAAGACATTTTTTCCTGGTTCTTGATTCTTGACTCTTGGTTCTAAATATTACTCCAGCTTTACACTCTGGTAAGTGGTATTGATGCTTATCTTATTGTTGGAGTTGCTGTTACCGGCATAGCCCTTATAATTTTTAGTCGGGTGATAGCCCTTCTCATCATCAGACGGCGACTTGCTGGTTATCTTAAGCCTGTTATCATCAAAATTAAAGCTTCCGTACTTAACAGTTACATCAAAATCGAAGCTTTCGTCGCCTCTAAGGCCGATATTGACGCTTGAATATTTTGAGTCAATATCCAGGTTTTTCAATGCTTTGCTGATCTCGCTTATTTTTATTCCGCCGCCATATTTTACGCTAAATGAACCTGATGTGGTCAATTTCTCTATATCCACGGGAGCATAGTTAACATTGGCATCTAACCTGCCAACAGTTCCTAGTTTTAAAGAGCCATAAGATAGGTTTAGATCGCCGCCTTTTAATTCTTCGATGCTTACTTCGTAATAATGAAAATTAAACTCATTTGACGAATTAGTTAATGCCTTTGCTACTAAAGAGCCATACGCGTTATCAATTACTACTTTTCCACTTAAGCTTGGCAACACTACTGCGCCGTACTTGTTTTTAAGGTCAAGCGCCATAGTTGAGGGCATGTAAATAGAATAATTCACCTCAGCACGGTGGCGGTCGTTCATATTACTGAAGAGGCTCCACAATGAACTATTTCCGGAACCAAAATTTGTCCTGAACGACACCACGTTGCCATCCTTGCTATCCGAGATACTGATGGCATCGATCAGTTTTTGCGCTGTTTCATCATCACTGGCGCTGCCCTTTATCTGCACATCGACTTTAACTTCATTTTTGCTCCAGGTGTTTATTGTTACCCTGCCGTATTTATTGTCGATGGATAGTTTATCGTTGCCGTCAACTGAATAAGATTTGCTATAGTTTTTTATCCTTTCCTGTACATTACCTGTTGAGGTATTTGAATAATCAATATTATCATAAACGCTTACGTTTACACTATGAACAGCATCATTAACAGTTGACGTAATATCAGATACCAGGTGGTCTAAATGCAGGTTTTTATCAAAATCGCTGAAATTCTCGTTCAGCTTCATGCCGAGCTTATCCATGGCCAATTCCAGGTGCTTCGTGTTGACCTTCAAATCCATGTTTAGCACCTTCATGCTTTTGTTGAAAGCCTCGCTGTCAAAGCCTGATGTGTTAGAGCTATCAGCCACATCCTGGGCAAAAGCAGGCTGAATTACTATCAGAAGTGCAGCAATAAAAAGGGCCGGTTTATATATTCCTTGTATCATTACTTTCTTGTTTTTTGGTTTGGTTGATCTGCTCAATAACACCTAATTGCTGGGTAAGTATTTCGCTTTGTATTTGCAGGTTACGGATCATGGCACGCAGCACACGTTCCTGGTTAGGGCTGGTTGCCAGGTCTTTATTTAACCTGTTATAAGTTGAATCCATTTTTGCTATTTCGGCACTGAATTCTTTATACAGATCAGGGTCTGTTTTAGCGATTGATTTTAACTCTTTGCGTTGGGTTTGTACTAATGATGCAAAATGCGTTTGTTGTTTAGCATATACCGGGTTTATAGAAGCGTAATTAACTACCTCGCTTCTTTCGTGACGCAGGTATAAGCCAAAGCCGATACCCATCACAATGATGACAGATGCCGCCACCTTAAGCACAAAATTGAGCGAAAAGGTTTTTGCCTCAGGCCTTTTTATTTCTGCCCCTTCAGGCGGCAAATGCTTCTCAATCCTTAGCCACAGATCGGCTGATGGTTCAAGGTCATCAAACTCTTCTTTATTCATTTTTATGAAATCCTCTAATCGCTTGCTCATGATGTTATTCCTCTTCTTGTTAAAATCTCGTTTAATTTTCTTTTCGCCCTCAAAAATTGTGTTCTTGAGGTATTTTCAGAAATATTCAATATCTGTCCTATTTCTTCGTGATCGTATCCTTCAAGCAGGTACAATGATATCACCAGCCGGTATCCTTCTGGTAATTCTTTCATCGCATCCTTTACCTGGGCCACTTTATATTGTACTTCCTCTTCACTTTCAATTTCCTCGTCAGGAATATTGTCCAACTGCCCGTCTTCCAGTTCAACCAATTCCAGTCTGCGTTTTCGCAACAGGTTAATGGACCGGTGAACCACGATCTGTTTTAACCATAAACCGAAAGTAGTTTCCTGACGGAAATCCTTTACGCGGTTAAAAGCATCCAAAAAGGCTTCCTGTAATACATCTTCGGCTTCGTCAACATTGCCCACTATCCGGAAGGCGACATTCAGCATCGCTTTAGAATATAAACGGTAGAGCTCAAAGCAGGCTTTTTTACTGCCACGCTTACACTCGACCACAAGGTCATAATGCTTATCAATGTATACAGATTCCAAATTTTCAGCTTTCAGGTTATATGACGCACTGATTTTTTGAACGTTGCACGAAACCTTAAATTAAGGTAAAGAAATTGTTGGGATTAAGTATGCAAGTCCTATTCAATTGTATACATCATTAAACAAGATATATTTGTTGAATGAAGAAATTCTGTCTTCTGATATTGCTTTTAGCCTCCTGTAAGCACCCCAAAAAGGTGAGTAACTCTTTTTATTATTGGAAGACGGTTTATCAAAATAGTGCTATACAATCGAATTATCTGCAGCATGCCCATATTTCCAGGTTGTATGTCCGTATAATGGATGTTGATTTTACTCAAGGTGATATTCCTGCGCCAGTTTCTCCTATAGTTTTTAAGGATCATTTACCTGATACCATAAAGATAGTTCCGGTGGTATTTATTGTGAATAATATACTAAAGCAAATGGACACGGCACAATTAAAAGGATTAGCCGGAAATATTGTTCCATATGTCGACACGAAGATTAAACAGGCCGGAAAGAAGAATTACGATGAATTACAAATTGATTGTGATTGGACGGCAACCACACGCGATAATTACTTTTACTTGTTAAGGCAATTAGCAAAAAAGACATCCGTAAGGCATCAAACGCTATCAACAACTTTGCGATTGCATCAGCTTAAAAATCAAAAGGCAAGCGGCATTCCTCCGGTGCAGCGGGTTATGCTGATGTGCTATAATATGGGTAACTTAAGGAAGTACGGCGATCAGAATTCTATACTTGAACTATCCGAATTAAAGAAGTATTTGTGGCAAAATTTAAGCGACTATCCAATTCCAATAGATGTTGGTTTACCACTATTTAGCTGGGCTGTAGCATTTAGAAATAAGCAGTATATCGGCATCTCAAAAAAGTTAAATCTTGCCTTGTTAACTAATAAAAATCAGTTTAAATTTATAGGGAACAACTTGTATAAAGCAGTTATTGATCTGCCGGAATATGGGTTGCTGGATGGCGATGAGGTACGATGGGAATCAGTGTCTGAAAAGAACCTAAAACTGACCGCAGCATACATTTCGCCATTTATTAAAGCCGATAGCCTAAACATAATCTATTTTCATTTAGATAACGATCTGATCAACACCTATACCTATGCCGACCTGGAGAAAACCACTGCTTTATTTCGTTAGCCTGGTTATTGTATTTTTTATTAGTGTAACAATCGACTCGGCTTGTGGGCCAGAACCCGATCCATATGATTACAGTGTCTCTTTTTTTCACAACGATATTGCCGGAGGCAGAGAATACAGGGCATTTTACTTCACCAGCGGCATGCCACTATATGACGAGGATGAGCCGGTAAACGAGAAGGATGTCAATTCGAGGGAGTGGGCCGCTTATTTAGGTGGAAAAGTAAAAGGTGCTGATGTTAAAAAGGCGATGTATTATCTGGGCCACAAAACCGACAGCATTTTATTGAACGGATATCTGAATCTCAAGAATCAGATGCCGGATAATCTCCAAACAAACACTTTTCTGCATTCGATCAGAAATAACCTGGCGGCCTTACTATACTATAGATTTGCTAAAATTATGGAGCCGGCAGTGCAAACAGAGCCGGGTTGGCATAACAACCCCCTGGATAGTAATTATATTTTTAAGGCCGCTCATGATGCAGAAAAAGAAGCAAAGTCTACTAAAGATAAATTTCTAAAACTACGGTACTATTTCCAGGCACAACGATTACTTCATTATACCGGCCATGTTAAAGAGGCGGCTGATATTTATGATAAATATATTGCCAATTCGCACCCTGGATACTATATAAAGGGACTAACTTCTGAGCTGCGCGCAGGAGAAGAATGGCGAATAGGAAATAATGTAAAGGCCGCATATCTTTTTTCAAGGATATTCACGAATTTCCCGGAGAGACGTGTACAGGCATATCAGAATTTTGTATGGATCAAAGCTCCTGAAATGGATTTAATTGCTCTTGCAAAAAACAATTACGAAAAAGCAGTGATTTATGCGATGAATGGTTTTTATACTTCCAGGTTAAGTATGGAATTTTTAAAAAAGGTTTATAATACGCAGCCGGAGTCACCATTTGTTGGGATATTGCTCGCACGCGAAATAAATAAGTTGGAAGGCGCCTATGTAACACCAAAACTAATCGGCAAGTTACCTTATAATAATCTGGATGGCGACTATTACGGATGGAATGACTATCTGAAAGAAGAAAAAAATGTTGGTCTTCATATCACGGAATTAGAAAACTTCTGTTCGCAACTGGCAGAAGAACATAAATGTAAACATCCTGAGATCGGTCTTCTGGCAAAAGCATACCTGGAGTGGGTAACAGGCAGAAACCAGGAAGGATTTAGCTCGCTTGGGCAAATAAAAAATGAAAACCTTAATGCAAAACTTTATGATCAGAAACAAATGATTGGTTTGTTGCTGGTATCGCAGAAAATAAAAAAATTAGATACCGCCACTGAGAGAGAGCTTGTGCCTTACCTAAACTGGCTGAACAGAAAAGTAACTCAGGAACTAAATAACAAAGGAGAACCAATAGCTGTCCCCAATGATTACATGAACGAGCGGTTGTTAAGGTTTACTTGGTCGGCAAGGGACTTTTATCAGAAGCTTTTAACCCCAATGTATCTGAAACAGCATGATACCACCAGGGCAGCATTGGCCATGTTAAAAGGTATGCCCAAATTAACTGGTGACACGCTGCGATGCTATCACCAGGAATTTTGGGAGAATTTTACCACTGTCGATTTCTGGCAGAACTATTTGCATTCTTCTAACCTGGTAAAGATCATCGCATACAATCAAAAAGCAAAAACAGACCCCTATTTAAATGTATTGACAGCTGGTTTAAAAAGAACCTCATCTGATTGTCTTTATAATTTATTGGGGACAGCTTATTTACGCGAGCATAACTATAAAAAGGCCATCGTGGCATTAAAGAAAGTCAGGAAGCATAGCGAAAATGATTTTCCATCATCCGGTTACGAATCGCCCAGGTTGAAAAGCAACCCATTTGCTGAGCAGCTAAAAGATTACCCTAAAAATTATCACCCGGCAAAAACAGAGATATATTCCAAATTGAGATTTGCCGAAAAGATGTACGAGCTGCAAAAAAAAGCAAAGCAAGACCCCGCCAATGCTTCAAAATATTATTATGCAATGGCAACAGGACTTTACAACACCTCATTCCCAGGTAATGCGTGGTTCATGATAACCTATGTATGGATGGAGCAAGCGTCGCCTGAAAATGTTTATTTTAAACAGGACTTGATTGGTGCTGTAACGGCTGAGAAGTATTATTTGAAGGCCCGTGAACTTAGTAATGATCCGGAATTTAAAGCAAAATGTACATTTATGGCTGCAAAATGTAAACAGCAGCGTTATAAAGGCATAGACGACGAGTTCTCGGATTATAAGTTTTTCCCGAAACATGACCCCGATTTTCAAAAGGCGATCCGGCATGAGTCGTATTTCGGGGAACTTAAAAAGTATTATGCAAAGACTGCATTCTATAAACGTGCAGTTAACGAATGTAGTTATCTGAATGATTTTCTGGCATCTGCAGATACCAAACACAACACTAAAAACAAGTGA
>DATHLW010000097.1:0-4961 GCA_035487675.1 Mucilaginibacter sp.
AAGAAAGAAACAAGGGAACTGCTGGATAATATCAAAACCGAACTGATACATAACAAGCAGGCTGAGCAGGATCAATATATTTACCAGAAGAATGCCCTGAAAGCAATTGACTCTGCTTTGAGGACACCGACTTTTCAGCAGAAAATTTTAACTAATAACGAGTTTCACCTCAATTATATAGCGCCTGAAGGGGTAGTTAACAAGGATTTGACCACTGTCGCCTGGGAAATAGCCAAGAGCCACAACATTACCGCAAAAGTAAGTTTTAAGCTGGTTGCCAAACTAACGGACATATATGCTAACCAGGCCCGTATAGATAAAGTGGAAGAAAAAGTAGCCAGTGTGCTTTTAAGCTGGGAGTCGAGAAAATCCGAAAATATACGTACAACACTGATATTGCTCCGCGACAACTATAAAGGCTGGGCCTTTGACCGTGCGCCTTCACTAATTGCTAAATACGATGATGCTATAAAAATGATCGATGAGGAGAAATAATTATGTTAGTAGCAGTTTTTAGCCGCAGTAGCAGTTAATAAAAAACAAAGAGTGCAACTGCAAACTGCCAGTGCCACTCACTAACCCAACTTCGTCATCTCTTCAAAATAAGCCTGTGTAGTTTCGCATATCTCCAAGTCCTTGCCCGCTATCCATCTTAATGAAATAGCTATTTGGGTACCGTACTCGGTTTCCTGTTTAAGGTCGATGAGCATTTTTGAAAAGTTACGGCCCAGTTGCATATCGATGTTCTTTACATCAGTCCATTCGATTACAATATTCCGGGTATAATCTGTAATGCCTTCCTCACTCAATTCAAGCGCGACCTGGTTTCTCAGAGCAGGAACCAGCCGTTTGATCAGAACATAAATAAATAGCATAAGAAAGATCAAATCAGCCAACGCGATGAGCGCCCAACTGAGCGTATATCCACCCAAAAACGAATATCGGAGATTATTAAAGGTAATGACGAAGAAGACCAATGGCATAATCAGTCCAAATAGGGCAGCATTTTTACTGTATGGGTATTGGATGGTTTCGGTCATGATGCACCTAAAATAGTTATTATTTTACATTCCCTCTAACCTTTCAACCTTCCAACTTTCAAACCTTCCAACATCTTTCGTAACTTTGCACAAAATTCACCTCCTCTATGGATGCCGGAACTGTTAAGTCGCTGCAAGGACGTTACTGTAATTCACTCACCGAATATTCCCGTTTTGTAACCCGCGAGGTTGCCATCGGCGATGTGCCTATGGGCGGCAATAACCCTATTCGCATCCAGAGCATGACCACTACCGATACCATGGATACCATCGGTACGGTGGAGCAATCTATCAGGATGATCAATGCTGGTTGTGAATATGTACGCATCACTGCACCCAGCATAAAGGAAGCACAAAATTTGGCTGAGATCAAAAAACAGTTGCGTCAACGCGGATATACTGCGCCACTGGTAGCAGATATACATTTCACTCCAAATGCTGCTGAAGTTGCTGCACGGATAGTAGAAAAGGTACGCGTAAATCCAGGCAACTACGCCGATAAAAAGAAATTCGACCAGATAGATTATACCGACGCTGAATACCAGGGCGAACTGGAACGTATTTATCAGAAGTTTTCGCCATTGGTAAAAGTGTGCAAGGAGTATGGTACTGCAATGCGTATCGGTACCAATCATGGTTCGCTGTCAGACAGGATCATGAGCCGCTATGGTGATACCCCGCAAGGGATGGTGGAGTCGGCGATGGAATTTATCCGCATGTGCGAGATGATGAACTACTATAACCTGGTGATCTCGATGAAATCGAGTAATCCGCAGGTGATGGTGCAGGCTTACCGCTTACTGGTTGAAACCATGGTTTCCGAAGGAATGAATTACCCGCTGCACCTGGGTGTTACCGAAGCCGGCGACGGCGAAGATGGCCGTATCAAATCGGCAGTCGGCATAGGTACTTTACTGGAAGACGGCTTGGGCGATACCGTACGCGTGTCCCTCACCGAAGAACCGGAGGCAGAAGCTCCGGTGGCTATTGCGTTAGTGAACCGGTATGTGAAGAGGAGTCAAGAGTCAAGAGCCAAGAATCAAGAGTCAAAGCTCACCACTCACTATTCACCACTCACCACTCACAATCCGTATGAATACAAAAAACGTCACACCTACGAGGCCAACGCTTTTATCGGCGGACACATGGTGCCGAGGGTAGTGGTCGACTTGTCGCATGCTAATTTGAAAGATCCAACTGTGTTGAATGATGCCGGTTATATTTACTCGCCATTGCTGGATAAATATAATATGGGCGAGCAGTCGGTTGATTTCGTTTGTTTGGCCGACCAGTTGCCGTCGTTTACTTTTCCTGGTAATTTAAAGCAGTTGTATAACTATTGTACCTGGCAAAAGCTGGCTGATAAGACCATGTGCCACCCGGTATTTAGTTTACATGAATATATTAAGGCAGATGACCGTTCATCAGCTTTAAATTTAGTCAGGATTAAACCTGTGGATATCGATTCAGAAGATTTCGGCCTGCTGCCTTTAGATAAATCATTGGTATTTGTACTCGAAACTGATGCCTCGCATGGCATGGCCGATCAGCGCACCTTCTTCTTTAAAATGGAGGAGATGGAGTTGGATGTGCCGGTGATTATTAAGAGGAGCTATTCCTTTGAGTCAGAAAGTCCGGAAGTCGGAAAGTCCGGAAGTGATTTACGTACAACATATAACGTAGAACGTACAACCAATCTCCAGCTATATTCATCTACCGACCTCGGCGCTTTATTGGTAGACGGTTTTGGTGATGGTATCTGGATCGATGCTCCGGGAGTTGAAACTAAGGTTATCACTTCTACTGCATTTGGTATTTTGCAGGCTACTCGCTCAAGGATATCGAAAACAGAATATATCTCGTGCCCAAGCTGCGGGCGTACATTATTCGACCTGATGATAACGACGCAAATGATCCGCAGCAGAACGAGTCATTTGAAAGGATTGAAGATAGGCATCATGGGCTGTATCGTAAACGGCCCCGGTGAAATGGCCGACGCAGATTATGGTTATGTAGGCTCAGGGACGGACAAGGTTACCCTTTATCGCGGCAAAGAAGCGGTGAAGAAAAACATCAATTCGGCCAATGCTTTGGATGAGCTCATCAATATTATCCGTGAGGATGGTAACTGGATAGAGCCTAATTTAGTCTGAAGTCGGTAGTCATAAGTCTCAAGTCTGCACAATAACGAGACTTTGAACTTCCGACTTAAGACTTACTTTTCAATCCACCATTCCGAATTCAATGGCCCGTTAACCTCTGTGGGTTTTCCTGGTTCAGGGATAAACAGTTCTATTTTCTTTTCTTTAGCGTATTGCAATAATCGTTCTATCGGTTCGTCCCATGCATGCGTGGAAAGGTTAAAAGTGCCCCAGTGTATAGGCATCATTAATTCGCCCTTTAATGCCGGGTGAGCGTTTGAAGCATGATCTGGGCCCATGTGTATATCGGGCCAGTATTTTCCGTAAGCGCCAATCTCCAGCATGGTCAGGTCAAACGGACCATATAACTCTCCTATTTCTTTAAAACCGGGGAACCAGCCCGAATCAGCCCCGTAAAATATATTGTGCTGAGGTGTTTTTATCACAAATGAAGCCCAAAGTGTTTCATTCCGTCCTGAAATTCCACGACCGGAAAAATGCCTTGCCGGTGTTGCTGTCAAAATGCAATCAGCAGTGATCATCGCACTGTCTCCCCAATCCAACTCTGAAATGAAGTTGCGCAAGATGCCCCAGTTTTCAAGGTGTGCTCCCACACCTTTTGAACAGAAGAAAGGTATTTGCTTGTCACCAAAATATTTGATCACGTTTTTGTCAAGGTGGTCATAATGATCGTGCGAGATCAATATGGCATCCAGCGGAGGCAGGTCATATAAAGCTAACGGAGCTTCAAAAAAACGCTTTGGTCCCAGAAACGATGAGAACGATGCACGCTCGCTCCATACCGGGTCGGTTAATATTCGTTTTCCGTCAATTTCTATGATCAGGGTGGAATGGCCTATCCAGGTAATTCTTAATCCGTCGGCAGGTTTCTTTTTGAAAATAGAAACATCAGTTTTGAAAGGGCCAAGTGTGCGTTTAGGAGTAGTTTCCGCTTTATTATTAATGTATTCTTTTAATATAGGGATGAGTTTGCCAAAGCCGGCTTCATCAGTAGGAATAGGATTCAGGTATTTTTTGCCCTTCATACGGGCGCTCTCAAAACTCATGCACAAGTATCGTAATAATACCTAATCAACGTAAGGCAATCATCAAAAGTTTGTAATAAAATGACTTTTGTGCAGTAATGGACACCAAATTACCATCATTTGAATCAAATAATAAGGTAAGTATACAACGTTGCCGATTATTTAGCCGTATTATTGAAAATTAGGATTTAAACGTAATGGAAGGCTATTTATAAGCATTCTAAATTGACGTGTATGACAAAGTGTTGACATTGAAAACGCTTAATCCTGCTACATTTGTTGGGTCAAAATTGAAGCTGAATTGAAGTATCTAAAAGTAATTGCTTTTACGCATAAACAGATTGAACTGAAAGAATTGGGAAAGCTGGTGATTTGCCAGGAAGATTTGTCTGACAAACTTCGTCGTGTTAAATCTCAATTTGACATTTCCGAGATATTTTATCTGGGCACTTGCAACCGTGTTGAATTTGTAATAGCAACCAGCCAGCAGGTAGATCTCAATTTTACTGAGAGGTTTTTTGAGGCACTTGAAATGGGCCTCTGTGCCGACCATATGACGACCTTTTTAAAGAGTGCTTCCATATATGAGGACCAGGCAGCGTTAAATCATTTGTTGCGCACATCGTGTTCGCTGGAAAGTATGGTAGTTGGCGAAAAAGAGATATTGCCGCAAATGCGAAAGGCCTATGAGCAATGCAAGGAGGCAGGCCTTACCGGCGATCATTTGCGAATGG
>DATHLW010000098.1:0-4571 GCA_035487675.1 Mucilaginibacter sp.
GCTTAAGATACCATGCATCAGGTTATAATAAGCGGTGATGATCATACCACGCGTAGAGTAAGTGTTATTGTCCCGTGTATCATAAATAAGACTTGGACCGATAAAAACGCTGGCACCGCCCGATCTGTCCTGCACTTGCGGATCAGTCTCAAAAAAGGTACTTGCGGGATCAGCATTGGCATATTTGTAATTAAAGCCACCGGCTACTATGCCAGCATAAAGATTTTTGGTTATCAGTCTTTCAGCATCAAAATTTAGCTTAAAACGCTTTTCATCTATCAATTCTCCATCGACTTTTCGGGTATTATTGCCAATGCCATAAAAATTGAACGGAAAATGGATGTAGCTGATGGCCGAATAAAGGTGCCATGTATTTTGCGGCGAAAAATAAGTGGTGCTCAAGCTAAAGCGGCTCTGGCCTTTGGTCGTTATTGTAGCATAACCAAATACATTGGAGACTTTGGTAAGGCTTTTTTTCGCCGTATCAGAATAATATGAATACAAACCGGCGCCGCCAAGCTCCAGCCCGGTTTCGGGGGCAGAGCTTATTACAGGCAGTACCACAAAGCTGCTGTGCCTGGTGCTGCCTGTATCAAAATACATTTTCCGGATAAACCTGGGCGGAAATTTTATCTGCGCCTCTGAGTGGTATATGCTGAGTAGAAAAATAACCAGGGTAAAAAATTTCTTCATAGATCGGATGCTGCGAAGATAACCCCAAATTAACCATACTTGTTCTGTGTGACTGCTTATTTTGAAATTTAACAGGCAGATTAAACAAAATATCTAATTTTGCGCCACATTATTATCGCTGACCATGAGCAACACACGAGGACCAATCTCTCAATTTATTGAAAAAAATTACCTGCATTTTAATGCCGCAGCATTAATGGATGCAGCCAAAGGATATGAAACCCACTTAGCCGAAGGCGGCAAAATGATGGTTACCCTGGCCGGTGCAATGAGTACTGCCGAACTGGGCATTTCGCTTGCCGAAATGATCCGCCAGGATAAAATTGCCATTATTTCGTGCACAGGAGCCAACCTGGAAGAGGATATTATGAACTTAGTGGCGCACTCGCATTACAAACGCGTACCTCATTACCGCGACCTGAGCCCGCAGGATGAATGGGATTTGCTGGAGAATCATTACAACCGCGTAACGGATACCTGTATCCCGGAAGAAGAAGCATTCCGCCGTTTGCAAAAACACATCCATAAAATATGGAAAGATGCGGATGATAGAGGCGAGCGCTACTTCCCACACGAGTTCATGTACAAAATATTATTGAGCGGTGAGTTGGAGCAATACTATGAGATCGATCCAAAAAACTCATGGATGCTTGCTGCTGCCGAAAAGAACCTGCCGATTGTGGTACCCGGATGGGAAGATTCTACAATGGGTAATATCTTCGCTTCATATGTGATCAAGGGGCAGATAAAACCTACTACTATGAAGAGCGGTATCGAATACATGGCATGGCTGGCTGACTGGTATGTGAAGAACTCAGAGGGCAAAGGAATAGGCTTTTTCCAGATTGGCGGAGGTATTGCCGGAGATTTCCCGATATGTGTTGTGCCTATGCTTTACCAGGATATGGAGATGGAAAATATCCCGTTCTGGAGCTATTTCTGCCAGATATCTGATTCAACCACATCATTCGGTTCATATTCAGGTGCAGTTCCAAATGAAAAAATCACCTGGGGGAAGCTGGATATTCACACACCTAAGTTTATAGTGGAATCGGATGCTACGATAGTGGCGCCACTTATTTTTGCGTGGATATTAAAACAATAATTTATTATAAAAAAAAAGTAATATTGTATTAACAAACCTGATTGAGTTCGCATAATTAAAAACAGCCAAATTTCAACCTAAAAGCAGCTTTTCTTATTAATTTAGAACGATTATAAATTAGATATTGCTGTCATTAATTTGTCAGCCATACTGTAATAAATTTTACTTTTGTCCCTGAAAAAGCGGGTTAAAACATACTTGATTTGTCTATTTTCATATATTAACTACAAAAACTACTTAGCACAAATACGCTTTATGAGAAGTATCTCATTGATTTTAAAACAATTTTCAAGATCGGTTATACTCGTAGCAGGTCTTGCTATTTGTGGATTTACAGCCTATGCCCAGGGAGATGCTTCCAAAGGCGCGGCTATTTTCCAGTCAAAATGTACGGCCTGTCACAAACTTGAACAACGCGTGATCGGTCCGGCCTTGGGCCCGCAGCTGGAAACTGAAACCGACGACAAATGGCTCACCAAATGGATCCAGAACAACCAGGCGTTGATTGCTGCAAAAGACGCTAAGGCGCTTAAGATCTACAATGAGTACAACCAGGCGGCTATGACCGTTTTTGGCGATCTGTCAGACGGGGATGTGGCAAACGTTATTGCTTATGTTCGTGATGAACATAAGAAAGCTAAAACAGCGGTTGTCCCACCAAGTGCTACTGCCGCCGAATCAGGCCCGAGCGACCTTGTTGTATATGGTTTGCTTGCAGTTATCATCATCGCCTTTATTGTTATCCTGGTATTAAACAAGGTTATCAGCACTTTGGAGCGTTTGGTGGCAGACAGGCCGGCTCTTGCACCTGAAGAGGTTGTCGTTGTAGAAGCAGGCCCGTCAAAAGGTGTTTTGCTGGCTAAGAAGCTGATCAAGAATAAAAAGTTCGTATTCTTTGTATGTATTTGTGTAACTATCTTCTTTGCAAGCTGGACATGGGTTTCTTTGTGGAACACCAACGTGCACACAGGTTATCAGCCGGTTCAACCTATTAAATTCCCTCACGATTTGCACGCAGGTGCTATGCAGATCAACTGCCAGTACTGTCACTCTGGTGCATACAAATCAAAAAATGCAACTATCCCGTCATTAAATATTTGTATGAATTGCCATAAATCGGTAGATAGGTTGTCAACAAGTAAAACACCATCGACTGAGATTGCCAAGATATATGATGCTTTGGGTTATGACCCAGGTACCCAGAAATATGATAGCACCAAAATGCATCCTATACAGTGGGTACGTGTACACAACCTGCCTGACCTGGCTTACTTTAATCACTCACAACACGTGAAAGTTCAGGGATTAAGGTGTCAAACCTGTCACGGCCCGGTTGAAACCATGAAAGAGGTTTATCAATATTCACCACTTACAATGAAATGGTGTATACAGTGCCACAAGCGTACCGAGATCAACATCAAAGGCAACGCTTATTACGAAAAAATGGAACAAGTACACGAGCTGATCAGAAAAGGCGGAAAAGTAACTGAAGCCATGATGGGCGGTATAGAGTGCGGCAAGTGCCACTATTAATAAATTATTTGAGAAACATTACAGTTTATATAGCTTAAATGGACAGCAATAAGAAATACTGGAAAGGTTTAGAAGAACTAAACAACGAACCGGAATTTGTTGAGAAAAATAAACACGAATTTGCCGAGCCTATTCCGATCGAAGATGTTCTGAGCAGTGGTGGTTTATCGTCTAAAACACCTCGCCGCGACTTTTTAAAGGCATTGGGTTTTGGTGTGGGTGCAGTTACCCTGGCAGCTTGTCAGAAAGTGCCTGTGCACAAATCTATCCCTTACCTGGTTAAACCCGAGGAGATCACTCCGGGTATACCGAACTACTATGTTTCTACTTATGAGGGACATGCTATTTTGGTTAAAACCCGAGAAGGCCGCCCTATCAAAGTGGAGGGTAACCCGAATGACCTGCTGTCAAAAGGTGGTTTAAGTGCCCAGGCACAAGCTTCGGTGCTTGATCTGTATGATTATAACCGTTTAAAGAACCCGACGCACAAAGGCAGCGATGCTACCTGGGATGAACTGGATACTTTTGTAAAAAATGAACTGACTGCAATTAAAGCAGGTGGTAAAAAAATAAGGATCGTATCTTCAACAATTCATAGCCCATCCACTTTGGCTGTAATTGCTGATTTTATCGCAGCATATCCAAATACAAAACATGTTACTTATGATGCTGTATCTTATACAGGTATCATCCAGGCTAATCAAAACAGCTTTGGTAAAGCAGTATTGCCCCACTATTGTTTTGATAAAGCCGATGTGATCGTAAGCTTTGGTGCTGATTTCCTGGGAACCTGGATTTCTCCGGTTGAGTTCCAGAGCCAGTATGTTCAAAACAGGAACAACAAGTCACTTCAAAATAAAAAGATGTCTCGCCATATCCAGTTTGAATCTGGAATGAGCAACACCGGTTCAAATGCCGATACCCGCATCCTGATCAAACCATCAGAGCAAGGTTTGGCGCTGGTAAACTTGTATAATGAAATATCAGGCACTACATTACCAGGAAGCAAAGCTTTAGGTAATACTAATGCATCCAAGGCTATCAAATTGGCAGCTGCTGAATTGAAGGCGGCTAAAGGCAAAGCTTTGGTTGTTTGCGGATCAAACGATGTAGCTGCACAGGTATTGGTTAATGCTATCAATGCACAATTAGGCAGCTACGGAACAACTATCGATCTGGATAATTATTCAAATCAATATAAAGGCAACGATGCAGAATTTGTAGAGTTTGTTGCTGAAAT
>DATHLW010000099.1:0-3967 GCA_035487675.1 Mucilaginibacter sp.
GTCATATTCGGGCGCAATGTTTTGCGTTGGGGCAGTTTTATTTCGATACCAAAACTGCGTGATGCCTGATCTATCACTTTTGCAGCAAAAGTAACTTTCGCCATTAATGAATCGTTGGCATCAGGAACTACAACTTTTACATTATCGCCCTTATTAATACTAGCTACATAAGATTCAGGCACATCGGCCTTGATCTTTAAAACATCAGCATTCACAATACGTATGCCTGTTGCACCCGGTGAAGCTATCTGGCCCAGTTTAAGGTCCATCTGGTCAACAGAACCGGTTATTGGCGAAACAATACGATACAGGTTTGCCTGCTGTTTCAAAGAAGACACTTGCTTTTCTGTTGCTTCAAAATTACTTTTAGCTTGCAGGAACTGTACTTCAGTACCGATCTTCTGATCCCAAAGGTTCTTTTGGCGTTGGTAAACAGTTTGGGTTAGGTTAGCCTGAGCTTGTGCCTGTGCTATGTTTTGCAACATTACGCTGTTATCCAGCTGTGCCAAAATTTGTCCTTTGCTCACGTGATCACCTGCTTTAACATACAATGCCATGATAGAGCCAGATGCCTGTGGGTAAGCTACAACGTTATCCTGTGCATCAATGCGGCCCTGTAGCTGCACATAATTAGTAAAGTTACCTGTTTTTATGTCAACCACATTTACTTCAGTACGTTTTACTGAATCAGTTGTACCGACTTCGGACTGCAATTTAGCTATCTGAGCATTAAGGTCGGTCTGCTGCTTTTTTAGTTTAGCTAATTCAGCCAGTTTAGCATCTTTTCCCTGAGGCTGGCTGCAGGCTGCCAATAATAATATTGCTGGTATGTATAATATTTTTTTCATGTCTTTATATCTGTCTGTTGTGATTGATTTATTGAATTCGTCCGTATGCTTTGTCGAGGTCAACTTTGCTTATTAAGGCATTATACAATGCTTGTATATATTGATTATCTGCATTTTCAAAATCAGTTTGCGCTTGTGTAACTTCAATACTTGAACCTACACCCTGCCCATACTTAATTTTTGATACCCGCAAAACTTCTCCTGCTAATTCGCGGCTGCGTTTTTGGCTATTCAGAGATTGCAAGCTATTGGTAAATGAAATAGAAGCTGAACTGGCCTCTAAACTGAGCGCATTTTTAATGTTTGCCAGGTCATTTTGTGCTTTTAGAACATTGATCTGTGATTCTTTGAGTTGGTTCAAACGTTGACCACCGCTAAAAATGGGAACATTCAAACTTAAACCAATATAATTGTAGGGATAAGAATGATTGTATAAATATTTCGTGTGATTTTCCTGGTACACTGCAGCAAAAGCTCCATTTGCGCTAAGTGTAGGTAGGTAAGCTGCTTTTTTGCTTTTTACGTCCAACTGATTAAGTTTTACATTAGTTTCCAGTAAATTATATTCGATACGTTTACGATAAAAAGAGCTATCTAAATTAGCATCAGTAATTTGTGGTTCTAAATGAATATCCTCTAGTTTGTCAGTTAAGTTAATCTCTTGTTGTATAGGCATGCCCATTTGAAATTTTAACAGCTGATAATTTAATACTAATGAACGAACTACATTTTCGCGGTTAGTTGTAAGATTATTATACTGAACGGTCAAACGGTCGACATCTATTTTTTCAACAAAGCCCTGTTTGTTTTGCTGTGTTGTTTGATCAAGCTGTTGTTTTAACTGAGCAATATTGGCATCCAGCAATTTAATCTGTTCATTACTTACTAATACCTGGTAATACGCCTTGGTTACATTTACGGTAGTTTGAATTTTTGAACGAACTAGACTGCGTTGTGAAAGCTCTTTATAAGTTTTAGCAGCTTGTAAACCCACAAGGAAAGTGCCACTAAATAGTAATTGAGTGCCCTGTAAGGAATATGTATTATTGTATTTTACAGCTCCAATAGGAAATGGAACGAGCGGTGCATTAGGATCAACAGGAGCACTAAAACCTTTAGAAAAATCGGGGCCTACCGAAGTTGGAGGTCTTAAATAATCCTGAAAAGTGGCAGAACCGTTTATTTGAGGTAAGCCGGTGCCTTTGGTTTCTCTAATTTTGTATTCTGCACTCTTTATATCCAGGCCTGCATTAACTACTGAGTCCTGGTGTTCATAAGCATAATTAATACAATCCTGTAATGAAAAATTGTGTGATGTTACCTGCTGTGCGTAACTGCTAAAAGCTAAGCCCAATAGGAGCAACATTATTAAATAAAGATGTTTCATAAAATATAGTGAGTTGTGTTTGTTCTTATTCATTTGTATTACAAAAGTTTAAAACCTGTGTGACAGCAGTATGTCAATAGCATTATTTAATTTGTCTGTTCATGTAAGGTTTTGTATTCGTTCAATAATTTATATCCCTCCAGCGTACAAATCCCATAATTAAAATGCTCATGAAACTGCTGCTGCACTTTCCACAAATTAAATTCCGATTGCGGGAAAATGGAAGTGTTAAAGCCCATCTCCACCTGTATCATACGCATTCGCGCAATTATCTTTACATCAATATCAGCGCGTATATAACCCTGTTCGATGCCTTTTGTTAAAAGTTCCTCCAACGTTTGCACGATCACCCCTGATTTAAAATTCTGGAACTGTTTCCAGCCATCGGGATGATACTTTTGCAGGTCATGTATTACTATCGGGTTGATCCTCGAAAAAATATCTTCGGAACATTTCATCATATTGATCATTCCTTCTATCACATTTCCCGATTTGCCGATGATCTCTTCCATCTGGTCTTCATCCTCCTGCAACTTTTTCTTAACCAGAGCAATTACCACTTCATTTTTATCTTTAAAAAACTGGTAAATGGTTTTTTTGGACATGCCCAAATGTTTGGCGATGTCGTCCATCGTGACGCTTCTGATGCCCGCCTTAAAAAAAAGCTCTTCGGCACCTAATATTATTCTCTCTGTTTGACTCATTGACTTAATAGGTCAAAACTATGGAAACATTTTTTGATTTCAAAGTTTCCTGAATAAATGACATTTCCCAGACACTCTAGTTTCAAAGTACTAATCTGCTCTTAGCTAAACTTATTTAATACGCCCCTGAATTATTACCTTTGCGGAAAATTATCTTTTATGTCGCTTACACCGCTTTCGGCAATTTCTCCTATTGATGGCCGGTACCATAATACCACATCCGGACTGGCTGCTTACTTTTCAGAATATGCGCTGATCAAATACAGGGTATTTGTTGAAATTGAATATTTCATAGCCCTTTGCGAATATCCTTTGCCCCAGCTTCACGATTTTGATAAAAAAGTATCAGAAAAGTTACGCGGCATCTATCAAAAATTTTCAGAAAACGATGCACAACGTATAAAGGACATTGAAAAGATCACCAACCATGATGTAAAAGCAGTTGAATATTTCATTAAACAAGAATTTGATAAACTTGGGCTCGAGAAATACAAAGAGTTCATTCACTTTGGGTTGACATCTCAGGATATCAATAATACATCGATCCCATTTAGCTTCAAATTAGCTATTGATGAGGCTTATTTGCCTGCTATTACCGAACTTATCGATCTGTTAAAAAAATATGCAAGAGACTGGGATAAGCTCCCAATGTTGGCGCATACTCACGGCCAGCCTGCATCACCAACCCGCTTAGGAAAGGAGATACGGGTGTTTATTGAACGGTTGGAGAATCAACTTTATCTATTAAAGCTGGTACCCTATTCGGCCAAATTTGGTGGCGCTACCGGTAACTACAATGCCCATTATATTGCTTACCCTGAGATAGAGTGGAAAAAGTTCGGTGACCATTTTGTGAATAATATCCTGGGCCTTAGCCGTTCGCAGTTCACTACTCAGATAGAGCATTATGATAATTTTGCTGCCCAATGCGATGCGCTGAAAAGGATCAATAATATTCTTATAGACCTTGATCGGGATATCTGGGCCTATATCTCTATGAATTATTTTAAACAAAAGATAAAGGCCGG
>DATHLW010000100.1:0-3950 GCA_035487675.1 Mucilaginibacter sp.
AATACCCCGCTGGCTTCAGCGAGGTATTTAAAAAGAATGCTAAGCATTCGGAAAGACAATACTCGCCTCAATCTCCCTTAGCTTCTCATCACAAGCGTTGAAAATGAATTGTGACACCAACCTGATTAGGCCAGGTGTGGTGGTGACAAACTGCCTGCGCTTATCATCCTCAATGATCAACTTGCAGCCCTGGAAAGGGTTATCACTCAGCTCATCGCTTTCTGATTCCAACTTCACCTCAAAGGCTTCCAGTTCGCTTTTGCGTTTTATAAGATTCAACCGTTGAATACTCTTACGATGGAGATCATCCACTGCTTTCAGCTTAATCTCTAAGGTTAACACTGGTTTAGCAGGTAGTACTTCTTCTTTCACCTGTACTGTCTCAGGCTTTGGTTCTTCAAGCTTTGCTGCTCCTGTTTGGGGAATTTCTGGTTTCTCCACTTTAACAGACGCAGGCTTTGCCTTTTCAGCCTCGGGTTTTGGAGTGCTGTCCTTTTTGGGATTAGTGCCGTTTTGTGGTACTTTGATTGCTTCTTTGGCGATGCCGTTCTGAACGTGTGTGCCATTGTTGTGTTGTAGTTCCATTTTACTAATGGGTTTAAAAGGTTAAAAAAACTGTTGATTGTTTCTTTATCCTTTTCCTTGAAAAGCTTTTTCAAAAGAAAAGGGAAAAAGAAAGCCCAACAGGGGTGTCAAAAGCAGCACAGGAGAGCTATAAGTCCCGGAGGGTGGTTTGAAAAAAAGTGGGGGAATGCGCATTAATGCCTTTCAAACCATTATGCGCTCGTATGTGCTGCGGGCACCACCTTTGCGGCGCTTTTTGCCTTTTTGAGAAAGCAGTAGGATACAGACAAATACAGTTTTTTCCGATTCAGCCAAATGGAAAACACAATAACGCATTCAGAAACGGACAATGAACAAAAAAGACCCCTATGGGGTCTCTGCTCCTTCTTGAACTAATACCTCATCAGCCTCCTGCTTATGAGGTACATTTAAGATAAAGTTCACGGCTTTCTGGGCCCGGCCACTGGCATAGAAGATCATGCGCTTATCATTGCGCAAAGCTTCAATCCAGCTTTTGATATAGGCCACGTTACTATCGAACTCCTTGTCGATAATACCAGCAACGGAATTGAGGTAACAAGCACCGATCTCAGCAGTGAGTTCTTCGATGCCGTATTTTTCTGAACCAAAGCTCGTTGGTTCTACAATTTCTTTACGGTTCAGCCTCGACTGATGCCCAGTGCTGTGAATCAGTTCATGGAAGAGGGTGCAGTAGTAGCTTTCGCTGGACGTAAAGGAACCCTGCTTAGGCAGATGGATTTCGTCTTTATCCGCATCATACCAGGCACCACCCTTACCATGTACAATAGCGGGGCATTGCGGCATACGGGCCACGATCTCATCGCAGAGCGTAATGGGTGTATGGACGGCTTCGGTAGCTGGAGTATGCAGCGTTTCAGGGATGTTTTCGCACTGGTCAATGTTAAAGACCACATAATAGCGCAATACGGAAATGTATTCTTTTTCGCTGGTATGCTGCGCTTGATCCTGCGTTTTTTCCTGCCGTTTCCAGAAGGTGACCATGTGTCCGTGCTCGCCTTTTTTAATGGTTGCCCCTATAGCCGTGGCCTGTCGTACAGTGAGGAAATAGTTTTGGGCGTAGCCAAGGGAACCCAGCAGCCAGGTGTTGATGCCCCGATAGGGTAACTTGGTGATAAGGTTTTGCGGGTGCCCGGCCTCAGTCCAGGGTTTTCTCCACGGCACGACCTTTTGAGCTAATTGTTCAATAATGCGGTTGGTGATGATTTGATAAACATCGGTGCGTTGTGCTTGTGTGTTCATAGCGTACGATTTTGATTTGAAAGAATTTCCTTTGATTGTACGCGAGAGCGGAAGGAGAAAATAGGGGGGTAAATAGAATGATTTTGATGACTAATTTGTCTCAACACGAATTTCGAATAGGAATCGAACCCAATAAAATGTTGCTAATGTCAGAAGCCTTTTGATGAATTCTTACGGAAGTGGATTTAACGGCTGATTTACAAAGTGTGGAAAAATAAATTGCCGGTTTAATACTAAAATATTTAGTTTTATCATATTGAATTCAACCGAAAATGAACCAAGACAGGTTAATCGCAATTTATGATAAGACTCATGGTTATTGTCATATATGTCACAAAAAGCTATCTCTTCGCAATTATGGCGTACATGGTGCAAAAGGCTCTTGGCACATAGAACATTCCATCCCAAAAGCGAAAGGAGGAACGGATCACTTAAATAATTTGTTTCCTGCATGTATCCCCTGTAATCTTGAAAAGGGAATCTCGCATACTAATACTGTTCGAAAAAGGAATGGGGTTACAAGAGCGCCATATAGCAAGGCTAAAAAAGATAAGCTCAAAAATGATAATATGCTCGGTTTGGGCGCTCTGGGATTTGTAATAGGTGCCGGTATATATGGTCCATTAGGTGGAATTATATTTGCCGTTTTGGGTTCCGAGATAGGAAAGAAAGTGTCGTTGAAAAGATAATTGACCCTAAACAACTTTAGTGGTTAACAAAATCGGTATGAAAACAGACGACACATCACATACTATTGCAATGTTTTTAAAGTTCGGAAGCAGGGAAAACATTACAGATTTGTTTGATAACGGTACGATTTATCTGAACCCACTGCAGTACTTCCGCGGGGTTGAAGACACTGAACTCAGAGGTGATAGGTATGAAGGTGTTTCACAAATTAAAAATTATCCCCCAGGAAGCTTTGAAATACCTGCAATAAACTTCAAAGGCAAATACATAAATATCCATTTGAAGAATGCCGTTGCGCAAGTGCTTGGTAACATCTACAGCTTGTATTGTATATCTTCATTTGCGATACCAAATCCGATTGAATTTTCAATCGACCAGCGAGTCAACGGTTTTGGCAGTCATTGTTTAATGGTAAACGATAATGTTGAATTTCTTAATAGAATTGAAAAGGCTCTACAAAAAATGAATCTTAAATTCTGCCATGGCTTCGTAACGTACTATGATCGGTACGCGATAAATGGAGAGGTGACGTTTTTCCAGAAGCCACAAGAGTTTGCCTATCAAAACGAGTTTAGGATATATGTCAAATCAAATACTACAAGGCCGCTTGTTTTAAAGATTGGAAATTTGAAAAATATTGCACAGATCATACCTACATCAGAGGTTATTACACTAAAGCTTGTGTCAGATAAGAAAGAATCAGCATAAATTAAGGCTATAACACACTAGAATCTAAAATGAATACCTTTAATGAAACCATATATTTTAACGATAGTCAACTAACCATAGTTAAAAAAGGCCCTGATGATGCAAATTACGATGAAGATATCGAAATAGGTTTAGCTAATAATGTTGGGACTTGTAACTTAGTTTTGAGGCCATTGTGGAAAACTGAGTTTGCAGACGATGATGATTACAAACAAAAATATAGCTACGGGGACTATTTTCAGCAAACCATTGTTTCAAGTCCAACTGGCAATGGTTTAGGGGCGTTGATGCATGATTTTCTGATTATGTATGCCTCGAATTTTGAGATATATAATGTTTTTTCAACTTATGAAATTGAGGATGGCTACAATTTAAATGAGGCTGCAATTAAATTATGGGAATCACGGACGAAGCAAAAGAAGGCAGCCTTTAATGATTCATTTAACAGGTACCAAATTCTGCTCAAATAATGTGCAATAAATGGGTTCTAATTATTAAAAAAAATGGGAATCCATTTCTTATGCTTGGAACTATCAACTTTTTACTATGATTCAGTTATCGCACTAAATGGTTTTGAAGAGGTACCGTCAATCAGCAATTTTAAATAAATATGAAATCTTGGTAAATTGATAAAATCATCTGCCGAAAATACCGGATAAAATTCCTCTGCCATCACTTTGGCATCTGCTGTGCCTAATCTAAATGCG
>DATHLW010000101.1:0-7020 GCA_035487675.1 Mucilaginibacter sp.
TTGGCTACTTTGATGGTCTCTTTGAAAACAAAATCGTTACGGTTGGCCTGTAATTCTAATAACTTAAAATCATGGACATCTACAATAGAACCGGTGATCTTTGGTTCGGCTTTATCCCCCCATTTTTTTACGGTACTCTCAAACCAGCGATAGCCTTTCTTTTTGGTCAGAAGGCGTATAAGTACGGTTTCAGTCGGGTCTTGAAGGTGTCTGTTTAATGATCTTTGGAATATGGGTTTATCTTCGTAGTAGAGAAGATTTTCAAAAAAGAAGTCGTACGTGTTTGGTATATCCCCGGGATCATATCCTAAAATAGAATAGAAACCGGAAGACCATTTCACGTCTTTCGTGATGATGTTATACTCCCAGATACCTGTATTTATTGCGTTAATAAGATCGGTAACATGGAAATCGCCATCATAAGAAAATTTGTCTCCTTCTGTAATACTCATATTTTCAGGCAGTTCACAATAACTTTATGATGGTTCAGTATACGTTTAATCATTAGTTCAATTAATTAATAACGGGTATTATTCATCATAACAGTCTTGGATAACAAATTAGATACCAATCATTTGAAGTTAAAAAAGAGCATTAAGTGTATCTCTTATTTACTTCATTTACAATCGTTTATTTTACGTTAAAAAGTAGTATAAAGTTCTGCTCCCAAATATAATTTTGCGACTTTCCCGTATAGAAAGCGTTAAAACGGGCAATTATTTGCCCATATCTTATTGAAGTTCAAAACAGTAGTTACACGTTAAAAAAATGTAAATTTTTATGTAAATGAACAGAAGCGGATTGATCGGCTTAGTCAGTAAAGCTTTTTTTCGACAGTTTTTTATGGATCTCAACAGTTTCCATTAAGGCAGCAGACCCATACCAGGGATGCAATTCCATCACCAGTGAACCAGCTTTTATAGCCGGATCGGTCTCCGTTAATTTCTTAGCCTCTTCAATAGTGGTTACATTAAAAATGAAGATACCCCTGATAGGCTGGTCATCCATAAATGGCCCGGCAACAATAAGTTTTCCTTCATTAACAAGTCGTGTGATATTTTTCAGATGTGCCTTTTGCAGCTCTGCCCTCGCAACAGAGTCCTTCGGTCGATTTGGACCGGCTTTTAAGAATGCCATTACATATTGTTTCATCCCGTATTCGTCGGCTCCAAGTTTTTGAGCTAATTGAGGATCATACTGAGGATTTTGTGATTGTGCAAAGCTATTTAGGCTGCCAATTAATAATAGCGCGATAAGCAGGTTTCGTATCATGATTAAAGTTAATTAGGGTTATAAATATACTAATCCTTAGGCTTTTTAGCAAATTCATTTAAAGCATCTTTTGCTATCCATTTTGCAGCTTTACTTTCCTGTTGAGCTATCCGCCTGGCGCATTCAATGGCGACTGTACGAAGTTCTTTATTCCTTTTACCGATCTGCCTTAATGCCCAATTGACCGCCTTTTTTACAAAGTTCCTGTCATCCCACGCTTCTCTTTCAATGACCGGGAAGAATTGCATAAACCCTTCATTACCTGCTTTTTTGTCATGCACAGCAAATTCTGCCATTAACACAAAACCTGCCCGCTTAATATATTCCTTTTCAGATGCGCTATACTCCAAAGCCTTCTCTAAAGCATAAGGTGTCCTGTCAAATAAATTGCCGCAAACCTGGTCACACACATCCCATGAATCGAAATCGGCGACCCATTTATCCATTTGTTGAGGGGTAACCTGTTTAGGATCATCTACCAATGATGCCATAAACCTGCATTCGTGTATACCACTATCCCACAAATCAAGCGCTAGTTGATGATCTTTTTTTATGGATTTTGCCAGCTTACGGATCTGTGGTAACGACACACCCAAAGCTTTCGAATTATCCACCCCAAATCGCTTCATGCCTTCGAGATATTTGGCATCGGAGCTTTGGTTTAATAGTTCGACAATCTGTTGAACATTCATTTTAACATTATCAAAATGTTTTTTTGCGTGGATGTTGTCTGTTATCGAAGAAGTTTAATAGGATGATTCTTTTTCCGTCAATCCTGTAAAACAAAGTATTGTGCTTTGTAATTACGAAGCCTCTTATTTGTTTTTCATAATTCTCAAGCGCACCCATTTCAGGGTTTTCTGACAAGAATTCTATTATTTGATAAGTGCGAACAACAAAGTTTTTTGTTACTCTATCACCCCATTCTTTTTGAAGATATTCAATAATAGAGTTAAAACTATCGCTTGCACGGCGGTTCCAGACTATGGTTTTAACCATTTTTCGTGCTGCAGTTTTACTTGGTCATGGCTTAATAGGTTTTTTTCGTCCAAGCTTTCATCATAAGCTATCAATAATTCCTGCTTTTCATTTTCATTAAGCGTATCCCAAAGCTTCCCTACTGAATTGTTATTCATTGTTTGTATGAGCTGATAATAGCTTTTGAGAAGCTGCTCATCCTCTATTGTATCTATCAAATGGTGAAAATCATCTTTAACTTTCATAGTAACAAATCTTACTACTAAGATAACCATTTTAATGTTTAAAAACCATTACAACAAAAAAACCGGGATCAACCCGGCTCAAAATCATTCCGAAATCGAAATTCCGACTTCCGAAATCCTAAAGGTTTCCTCTCAGATCCTGCTCATGCTCTATCGCTTCAAACAAGGCTTTAAAATTACCTGCGCCAAATGATTTGGCTCCTTTTCGCTGAATGATCTCGAAGAATACCGTGGGCCTGTCTTCCAGCGGTTTGGTGAAGATCTGTAACAGGTAGCCCTGGTCATCCCTATCAACTAAAATACCCAACTCTTTAAGTGGTCCTAGGTCTTCATCGATATGGCCAACACGGCTCAAAAGGTCATCATAATAAGTTGTTGGTACGTGTAAAAACTCAACACCACGGTTCTTTAGCTCGGTTACTGTAGCTACAATATGATCGGTGGCGAGCGCCAAATGCTGTACACCCTCTCCTTCGTAAAATTCAAGATATTCCTCTATCTGCGACTTCTTTTTACCTTCTGCCGGTTCATTGATCGGGAATTTCACATAGCCGTTGCCATTGCTCATTACCTTGCTCATCAGGGCCGAATACTCTGTCGATATCATCTTATCATCAAAGGTCAGGATATTTTTAAAGCCCATTACCTCCTCGTAAAAATGCACCCACTCGTTCATCTTGTGCCAGCCTACGTTACCTACACAATGGTCAACATACATCAAGCCAGCAGGGGCCGGGTTATAGTCAGATTTCCATTCCCTATAGCCCGGTAAGAAGATCCCTTTATAATTCTTACGTTCTACAAATAAATGCACGGTCTCCCCATACAGCTTGATGCCGCTGGTACGAACCTCACCATGCTCATCCTTCATAGTTTGTGGCTGCTGATAAGCCTCAGCACCACGACGGGTGGTTTGTTCAAAAGCATCGTAAGCATCATCTACCCAAAGTGCAAGTACTTTAACCCCATCGCCATGCTTTTTAAGGTGATCGGTTATCGGGTGATCTGAATGCAGTGGAGTAGTTAATACCAATCGTATCTTATCCTGTTTCAATACATACGATGCCCTGTCACGTACGCCTGTCTCAGGACCAGCATAGGCCAGGCTCTGAAAGCCAAAGGCCGTTTTATAAAAGTGAGCCGCCTGCTTGGCATTGCCCACATAAAATTCAACGTAATCCGTACCGTTCAACGGCAAAAAATCAGTTGACTGTGGTTTCTTATCTATGGTTAATGCTTCCATTCTTTTTTAATTACTGAATTAGTGAGTTATTGAATTATTGATTGAAAAGCTTTCAGCTTTATGCTTTCGCCTTTCAGCTCCCTTCTGCCCAACTCTTGTAATAATTTTCGTCCTCAATTTTTATAGCGTCTTCGGTTAGCATCAACGGTCTGAAGGGGTCTATCATTACCGCCAGTTCGTCTGTTGATTCTTTGCCTATCGATTTCTCTACACTGCCGGGTGCCGGTCCGTGAGGTATGCCGCCCGGGTGCAGGGTGATTTGTCCTTTTACTACGCTCTTACGGCTCATAAAATCGCCATCTACATAATATAAAACCTCATCGCTATCCACATTGCTGTGGTTGTAGGGTGCCGGGATAGATAGGGGATGATAATCAAACTTGCGTGGTACAAATGAACAGATCACGAAGTTGTTCCCCTCAAAGGTTTGATGAACAGGAGGTGGCTGATGTAACCGCCCTGTTATCGGCTCAAAGTTGTGTATCGAAAACCCGTACGGATAATGGTAGCCGTCCCATCCTACAAAATCAAAAGGATGTGTACCGTAGATGTACGGATAGATCAGCCCCTGCTTTTTGATGAGTATCTTAAAATCACCCTTCTGGTCATGTGTTTCCAGGTTAGATGGTAGCTTCAGGTCACGCTCGCAATATGGTGAATGCTCCATCAGTTGGCCATACTGGTTCAGATAACGCTTAGGCGACCGTATCGGGCTAAAGCTCTCTACAATAAACAGGCGGTTATCCTCCGTATCAAACTCCATCTGGTAAATGGTACCACGGGGTACGATCAGGTAATCGCCATACTCAAATTTGATGTTGCCATAACCGGTTTTCAATGTTCCCGAACCTACATGGATAAATATCACCTCATCGGCCTGGCTATTCTTGTAAAAATAGTCGGTCATGCTTTTGCGTGGAGCTGCCAGCGAGATATGCAGGTCACTGTTCACCAAAACCGGTTTGCGGCTTTTCAGGTAATCATCCTCCGGTTCAATTTTAAAACCGATTAGGCTGGTATGTTTCAGATGCTTTTCCCGTGCTATTTTTGGTTCGACGGAATAAGGTTCGCCCAAAGTTTTAACAATAGTAGGCGGATAAGCATGGTACACCAGCGAGTACAGGCTCGAAAAGCCCTCGGTGGATACCAGTTCTTCGGCGTATAAGGTGCCGTCGGGTTTACGGAATTGCGTATGCCGCTTCGGCGGAATTTTCCCTAATTTATGATATACGGGCATGGTTTATTTTGGTTTAAAAGTTTGAATCAGGTAAGATTGAAAAGATTTTATAATCAATAACTTACAATATCCAAGTACTCTAAATGTAAAACGATTTTATAGCTGAAATAGTTTTAAATGGCGGCTGAAATAGGTATCAGCCTGCAACACAAACTTAGTACTGCGCCAGTACGATCTTGGCGAGCACAGCATCTCTGAAAGAGGAAGCATCACTCATAGAAGTGAGCCCGAGGGAGAATAGAAAATGTTTTTGTATGCTCAGCATTTCTTTACAAAGTTAGGGTAGATATATTTAATATGCAAGCATAGCTTTAGTTGATTAAGTTGGATTGAGTTGAATAAGTTGATTGAGTTGGATTTAGTTAGACTAAGTTGATCAATGCTAATTCATTGCCGTTGGCTTTAGCCGACGGAATATAAAGAAGAAAAGAAATGGCTTTAGCCAAACTCTAATTTAGGCTAAAGCCAGAATGTGCCAATTTCTCGATCCGTCCCATAAATGAGACGGCAATGAAATCAGGAAGCTAATTCATTGCCGCTGGCTTTAGCCAACGGAATAGGAAGAAGAAAAGAAACGGCTTTAGCCAAACTCTAATTTAGGCTAAAGCCGGATGTGCCAATTTCTAAATCCGCCCCATAAATGGGACGGCAATAAAAATAATAAGACTGAATAATTACCGGACTTACTCAACCAATTCAACCTAATCAACTTATTCAACTCAATCCAACCCAATCAACTAAAAAGCGTAGCTTTACCCGACCAATTCAAACCGTAATGAAATTAGTATCCTATAAAACCGAAGACCGCGAGCACCTGGGCATCTATGTTAACGGGCATATTTATAATTTAAACTCGTGCCATAAGCTGCTGCCCGACAACATGAATGCGTTTTTATGGGGTGGTGATGAACTGATGGACCGTGCCAAAAAGGTGAACGACCTGATCGCCTCCGGTAAGATGGAAGCCAAAGAAGAACTGTTTTTCGAGCTGCTTGCTCCTGTACCTCACCCGACGTCGTGCAGGGATGGTTATGCCTTCCGTCAGCATGTGGAGTCGGCAAGGCGCAACCGCAATGCGGCTATGATACCCGAGTTTGACCAGTATCCTATCTTCTACTTTACCAATCACAATGCCATACAGGGCACAGGCGAGATTGAGTGCATGCCCGACCATTTCCAGAAGCTTGATTTTGAACTGGAGGTTGCCGTTGCCCTCAACAAAAAAGGCCGCAATATTAAAGCTGCCGATGCCGATAGCTACATTGCCGGATACATGATCATGAACGATATGAGCGCACGTACCCTGCAAATGGAAGAGATGCTGTTGAACCTCGGTCCGGCTAAGGGTAAGGATTTCTCAACAGTGATTGGTCCCTGGCTGGTTACGCCTGATGAACTGGAGTCTTACAAAGTACCCGCAAAACCCGGCCATACAGGTAATAACTATAACCTGGTGATGAAGTGCCATGTGAACGGCAAACAGGTATCGCAGGGCAATATGGCTGATATGGACTGGACCTTTGCTGAGATCATTGAACGCTGCGCCTATGGCTGCGACGTACTCCCCGGCGATGTCATTGGCTCAGGCACTGTAGGTACAGGCTGTTTCCTTGAACTGAATGGCACCGGCTTACTCCACAATGCCGACTATCAACCCCAATGGCTGCAACCCAACGACCTGGTAGAGATGGAAGTAACCGGCTTAGGCATATTAAGCAACGTGATAAAAAAGGCAGATAGCAAATTCTCGATACTGGACTTGAAGAAGTAGTTGGCAGTGTGCAGTAGGCTGTTTGCAGTTAAAATACAGAATGCAAACTGCATACTGTATAAACTGTTCGTTCGTTTTCTAAGCCCATAGCATTTGGGACATAGTGGGACAGTTGGATTGAGTTGACTAAGTTGGATTGAGTTGACTGAGCTCATCTGCCTCGAAGTTGACAACCCAATCAACCACTTAACCTCCCGATAGCTATCGGGACAACTAAATCAACCCCTCCTTACTGTTCGTTCGTTTTTTAAGCCGGGATGGTTTGGGACAAGGT
>DATHLW010000102.1:0-2675 GCA_035487675.1 Mucilaginibacter sp.
CTGTATATGAAAATAATACTCCACTCCTCCGGCTTTTGAGTTTAATGTAGGTATGCTCACGCCAAAATTGTTTTTGTATGGGGTCTTGTCTTTTCTGAACCGGATATCGCGGTAAATTCTAAGCACACATTTTTTGGGATCGGCTTCGGCATTCACCAGCGGGTCAACTGTATGTAGTAGTTTAAGTAATTCGCCCGTAAATTCGATTACATTCTCCCTGGCTTTGTCGTGTTCTTGTTTATGGTCCTGGAACCATTCGCGGTTATTGTTTTCAACAAGGTTCTTTAAAAAATCAAATGTTTCCGGGTTGATCCTCATTGGTTGGACAGCTTGTTTTGGGTAATAGAATTATAAAAGAAACAGACGTGAATATCTGAAATTTATTCGCGAAAGTAAAGGAGATAGCCGACCCTTAGTTCAAATTTAATTTCTCGTGATGAATGTTCAGATCAACATTCTTGCGACGGTATTTTTTGTACCAGATATAGCCAACAATCGCTACAGCTAAGTAAGGTGCAGCCAACAAATAAATGATACCGCTGTTCAGCCCATTGGTCGTTTTGCTGCCGCTTTTATTGTTCGATTCTACTGCTGTAGTACACATCGCACATTGCGCCTTCACTCCCACTGAGCCCAAAAGCATGAGGCTGAAAGCAACCGAAACCAAGAAAATTCTAATGCCTTTCATCATCACAAAAATATCTATTAAATTCCGAATTTGGATGTAAAATTTATCTAAAAGGATAATATGGCGCTATCATGAAATAAACGATCACCCCGGTAACAGTAACATATAACCATATCGGGAAAGCCCATCTTACCAGTTTCTTATGTTTTTCTACCTGCATTTGTAAACCACGGTAAAAACTCAAAAGTATCAATGGTAAAACAGCAGCAGCAAGGATTATGTGTGAGGTTAATATCACTAAATAAATGGGACGTAATGAACCAACTGCTGCAATCTCTTCTGGTGATAATATGCCATCACCGTTAAGGTCACCGAATTTAGTTTCAGGGTTCAGGTAGTGAAATACAATATAAGATACTAAAAATAGCGACGAAAGACAAAAGGTAATGATATTGATCCGCTTATGCATGGCAATATTCTTCTGTTTGATGAAGTAAAGCGAGACCAGTAAAAGAACACTACAAGTACCGTTCAGTATTGCATTCAATTTAGGCAAATAAACAATAAATGACGGGGTGGTCGCCGGACCAGGTATCAGGTGCCGGTTTAAAATGAGTACCACCAGGAACACAAAAACAGATATAGCGGCAACAAAACGAAATATGAGTTTATCAGTCATCTTTTAAATTATTGAATTATTGAGTTAGTGAATTAAAGGTTGATTACTGATGATAAATCAATAATTCACTAACTCACTAATTCACTCATTAATATAGTGGAACGTCCTTTTCTAATAATTCTTCTGATATCAGCACCTTGATCTCGTCATTCAAACGTACCACATCAGCTGTTGATGCGCCTGAATAATATCCCCGTATCCTTTTGTGCTCATCAATCAGCATCAGTTTGTCTGAATATATAAAATTATCTTTATCCACTTTCAGTGCATTCACCAAAAATCCGTTACGTGCCAGTGGATAGATCGTGCTTGTATCGCCCGTCAAAAATAACCATTTAGCCGACTCCGGGAATTTCTTCGAATATTCTTTCAATACTCCCGCCGGGTCCCTGTCCGGATCGACCGTAATCGAAGCAAAATACACCATCTTATTTTTCGCCCAGGCTTCTGCCAGGCTGTCCATATTCGCGTTCATTGTAGTACAAACACCAGGGCAATGTGTATAAAAGAAATTCGCTATAAATATCTTCCCGTCGAAGGTTTTTAACGACACGGGCTTACTATCCTGGTCAACCAATTTGAAATCATTCAGGGTATGGTAAATGGTATCCGGGATATCCTTACCCTTAACGCGGTGGGTAGTTTTTGCTATAACCTTCGGCCCAAACTTAGGCAATGGGTGATAGCGGTTTTTACCCTTTACGGTTAGTAAATAATATAAAAATCCTGGTAAAGCTAAGATCAATACCAGGATTAATATTTTTTTTATTAAGCTTAATTTGCCCATTACATTCTCAGATCGATCCAGTGGTGGCTTTCATTTGTAAGCACCAGGATCAAGCCGATGATAAACAAAGTAGGGACTATAATTGCAAACACCAAACCGATTTTTTCAAATTTAAGGTGCATAAAATAGCCCACGATATAGAACGCCTTGGCCAATGTTAAAACAATGTATATTGGGTTAGCCGTATGGTAAGTTGTATACCCATGTGGCACTAAATAAAGGGCAATAAAAAACTCTACACATGTAATACCCAGCAATACGAAAAATACATTCCATATTCTTTTGCGGGTCATTCCTTCATGCTCGCCGGCATGTTCTGTATGAGGGGTTTCTGTTGATGACATATGGTAAGATTTTTAAACTAAGTAAAAGAAAGTAAACACGAATACCCAAACCAGGTCTACAAAGTGCCAGTAAAGGCCAACTTTTTCGATCATTAAATAGCTACCACGTTTCTCATAAGTGCCCATCAAAACGTTAATGGTTATGATGATATTGATCACTACCCCGCTGAATACGTGGAAACCGTGAAAACCTGTTATGGTAAAGAATAAGTTTGCAAACTGGTGTGCGTAGGTGGT
>DATHLW010000103.1:0-5381 GCA_035487675.1 Mucilaginibacter sp.
GGAAAATATGAATGGTTAAAGTTTATTGATTAAAGCATTTAATATTAATTTTGGCCCAAATACATTCTATATGAAAAAACTATCTATCCTGATTCTTGCTGGCCTATTTCTTGTTGCGTGCTCCGATAATAAAAAGCAGGAAAAGGAGCTGTTGAATAACATATTAAAGGTACACGACAAAGTAATGGGCAAAGATGAAGCCCTTATGAAAAACAAAATGCAGTTGGATAGCCTATTAAAGTTGCCAGCAAAAGATACCGCCGAAAAAGCGAACATGAAAGCCATAGAATTGAAATTGACGTCAGCCGAAGAAGCAATGGAAACCTGGATGCATAAGTTTGAACCAGATCTGACCGGTAAATCCCATGATGAGATCATTAAATATTATAACGAACAGAAAAAAGGCATTATGGCTGTCGACTCACAAATGAATACTGCTGTTGCAGAATCTACCAAATACCTTTCAAGCAGATCCAAATGAAGAACACACTATTATGTGGCCTTGCAATAATGCTTTTATGGAGCGCCTGCAAATCCAACTCGACTGATAAAAAGGCACTACCAATTTATGGTAACCGGACACCAGTAACAAAAATGGTAAATGGCAAACAGGTAACAGATACTATTTATCCTACAGTATCTAAATTTGCGACTGTAAATCAGTATGGCGATAGCGTAAACAATAATAGTCTTAATGGATACATTTATGTAGCCGATTTCTTTTTTACCACTTGTCCATCTATTTGTCCCGTTATGCATCGTAACATGTTAAATGTATACAGTGCATTTAAAGGGGCAAGTAATCTCAAGATAATATCCTATACTATCGACCCAAAACATGATAGCGTAACTGTTTTGAAAAAGTATGCTGATAAACTTGGTGTATCAGGAAATATATGGTGGTTTTTACAGGGGAAGAAAGAGGATATATATAAATTATCTGAAAGCTATTTAGTACGTAAGCCTGAGGAAGACGCCAAACAGCAATTTATACATGATGGCTCATTCCTCCTGATCGATAAGCAAAAACGCATCAGGGGCTCGTACGATGGCACTGACCCGAAACAAGTGGATCAGTTAATAACAGACATCAAAACTCTGCAAACTGAACCCGATGAAATGACTGCGCAATGAAATGGAAACTGACAGCAGGTATCGCCGTTTTAGTATTCATTATATTCATCGCAGCATGTCAAAGTGAGGGTGATTTGGAATTTAAACGTTATTACACCTCCGGCGCCTTAGTATATGAAAATCACTGTCAAAATTGCCACGGAGCTAATGGTGAAGGATTATCAGCGCTTATTCCCCCGCTTTCGGATTCAGCATACCTGAGAAAAAACGCAACAAAATTACCCTGCAATCTTAAAAATGGACTAAAAGGCTCCATCACTGTAAAAGGTAAGGGTTTTGATGATACAATGCCTGCCAATGATCTCTCACCGGTTGAAATAGCTCAGGTATTAACCTACATCGGTAATTCGTTCGGCAATAAACTGAATACGATTGATGAACAATCGGTGCAGAAGAACCTGCTGGATTGTAAATAATCAGCGAGATTCTGAGAAATACTTCCCGACTTAACTGACTTTCGGTCTTCCGGACTAAAAAGCTATATTTGTAATTGCAAATCGTTCTATCGCTCTTCTTTTGGAGAGAGGAAAGTCCGGGCAACACAGAGCATCCTGCTTCCTAACGGGAAGGCGCCGTTCAGCCGGCGACAGAAAGTGCCACAGAAAATAAACCGCCTTATGCCAATTGGCAGAGGGTAAGGGTGAAAACGTGAGGTAAGAGCTCACGGCTTTTCCTGGCAACAGGGATCGCGGTAAACCTCAGGAGTTGAAAGACCAAATAGGTCCTGGAAATGAAGCTGCTCGCTTCTGTATCCGTCCCGATAGCTATCGGGATCAGGATCACCAGGATGGGTAGGTTGCTTGAACCTGTCAGTAATGACAGGGCCAGATTAATGATAGAACCCGACAGAACCCGGCTTACAGCTTTGCTGCTGAATATGACCCCTTTCTTAACCGTAAGGGGTTATTTTTTTCACCACCCAAAAGTGTTTGTTTTTCTATACAATTTTATAACTTAGCACGTTTACATTTCTACCGGACTTAAAAAAGCATGGCTAAAATTTTAATTATTGACGATGAGCGGGCAATCCGAAGTACCTTGCGTGAGATACTGGAATATGAGAATTACGAGGTTGAGGATGTCGACAATGGCATCGATGGTCTTGAATTGTTACAGAAAAACGACTACGACCTGGTCCTTTGTGATATCAAAATGAACCGGATGGACGGTATGGAAGTACTGTCGGAAGGCCTTTCGATTAAACCTGACCTGCCCTTTATCATGATATCCGGTCACGGCACCGTAGAGACAGCCGTTGAAGCCAGCAAAAAAGGTGCTTTTGACTTTATCTCGAAACCACCTGACCTAAACCGCTTACTGATAACTGTACGCAATGCTTTAGACAGGGGCAATTTGGTTTCTGAAGCAAAGGTATTAAAGCGCAAAGTTGCCAAGGTTCGGCCGATTTTAGGTGATTCTCAGCCTATAAAAAAGATCAAGGAAACCATTGAACGCGTAGCGCCCACTGATGCCCGTGTGCTGATCACCGGGGCTAATGGCAGCGGTAAAGAATTGGTTGCACGCTGGCTACATGAAAAATCAAGCCGTTCCAGCGCCCCTTTAATCGAAGTAAATTGCGCGGCAATCCCATCAGAATTAATCGAAAGCGAATTATTTGGCCATGAAAAAGGCTCATTTACCTCGGCTGTAAAACAACGAATTGGAAAATTTGAATCGGCAGATGGGGGCACCTTGTTTTTGGATGAGATCGGTGATATGAGCCATTCAGCTCAGGCCAAAGTACTGCGTGCTCTGCAGGAGAATAAAATAACCCGCGTTGGTGGCGAAAAAGAAATTGAAGTTAACGTACGTGTAGTAGCTGCCACTAATAAGGATCTGTTAAAAGAAATTGAAGCCGGTAACTTTCGTATGGACCTTTATCATCGCTTAAGCGTGATACTGATCCATGTACCGCCACTTTCAGAGCGTAAAGATGATATCGGTTTATTAACCCAAAACTTTATTGAAGAAATATGCAACGATTATGGTATGCCGACTAAAAAGGTGTCGGAAACTGCCATTGAGGAATTGAAGAAACTGCCATGGACAGGTAATATACGTGAGCTGAGAAATATGGTGGAGCGCCTGATCATTCTGAGCGATAAAGTGATTACCGAAAATGATGTAAGAGCATTTGCTAATCCGTCGGCAGTTGTCCCGGCAACCAATGGTTCGCCTGCCGCTGTTCAGACAGATTTTGATCAGTTTGCCAACTTCCAGGAATACAAGGATTATGCGGAACGTGAATACATCAAATTCAAGCTGGAAAAGAACAATTGGAACGTATCAAAAACTGCAGATGATATAGATATACAACGCAGCCATTTGTATAGTAAGATTGAAAAGTTTGGGTTGAAAAGAGGCGAATAAAATCCGTAAGTGTTCACGTTCATATTGCACATGAACACGTATAATCGCTGATGAACACTTGATTATCAATTAGTTGAATTTTTGTAAGTACTGACAAAATACTGTCACCACTTAATTCGATAAGGTGTCTTATTTCAGGTCGTTCAACCCGGTCGGCAGGCAACAATGGAGTACTAAAAGTTAATTGATGATAAATTCAGCCTGAAAACATCGACTATAAGCTAAATACCGGCATTTTTCCGGTAATATTTGTTGGCAATCAATGATATAGGCAGGCCAAGACATAGGCTTAATCCGGCAAAACTAATAATTGCCCCTATTAAGTTAAGCTGGCTGGGATATTTGGGGACACCCTTTATATCCGGAACATTACTCAGGGGAAGAATTCCAAAAGTTGAAATAATCCAAATGATCAGCCCAAAAACTAACGCTAAAATATATTTGTTTTTTATTACTCTTTTAAAATCAGGATACAATAAGAAGAAAATAACACTAAAAGCTGAAGCGATTAAATAGTGAAATAATACTCCCCAAAAAACCATATAATTTGCTGTAAACGCTGCCATGCCAAATAAGCCGCTCGCGATGTATCTGTATGACTGGCCAGGGCTTGCGGGATAGTTGAATATGAACGATAATATTCCATCTAATGTGCCTGTTAATAAACATAACCATATAATGGTTAATAGCTTATTGTTTTTTTGCTGTGACATAAGGAATAATTTAAGATGAATAAAACTAATTAAATTAAAAAAAGACTGCAAAGCATTTAAAATTTTAAAAAAGATACGGGATGCTTTCAGACTGAAAAACACCCACCATAAGCTAAATTTATTAATACAAATATTGATAATACTAAAAATATTAGTAATATTGTACTATGAATCAGAACTCGGTACAGGTAAAAAACGAACCACGTGTACTGTTTATAGATATGAACAGTTTTTTTGCCCGTTGCGAGCAACAGGTAAATTACTGGCTGCGTAACCGTCCTGTGGGTGTTTGTGTGTATACTGGTAAGTATGGCTGTGTGATCTCCCTGTCAACCGAGGCAAAGGCAATGGGCTTAAAAGCCGGTATGCGCCTGAACGATGCCATGAAGATGTGCCCCGACCTGGTTCCTGTTGAAAGTAACCCCGACCGTTATCGTCAATTCCATACCAAAATCATTAATGTATTGCGGCAATATTGCCAGGATGTAGTACCCAAAAGTATAGATGAAGCCATTGTTAATCTGGGCAACTATGAATATTTATACAAAGACCCTGTTGCAATAGCCTGGAAAATAAAGCGGGACATTTTAACCAATGTAGGTGATTGGCTTACCTGTTCCATCGGTGTTGCACCAAATGCTTTTCTTGCTAAGTTGGGATCAGTGATCGGGAAAAAAGGCGACGGCCTGATGCTGATCTCGAAAGACAATATTGATGATGTACTAAAGCAACTAAAACTTGGAGATTTGCCGGGCATTGGGGCCAATATGTCGTATAGGCTTGAACGTGCGGGCGTACGTACCCCGCTTGAGATGCGACATGCCGGTCCACATAAACTGAAAGCCATTTTTAAAGGGATTGAAGGTGTTTTCTGGCATTACAGGCTCAATTTCATTGAGACTAACATTGTGGCGCATGATTATCGCGGCATGCAAGCTATGCGGCAGATATCGGCTGAAAAACGAAAGAATATCAATTACATAGACCAGTTATTCATGACGCTTTGCCTTACACTCGAAAAACGCATGGTAAAGCATAAGTTCTATTGTAAAGCAATTAGTTTTACCGCCCGTTATGAAGATGGCAGTCGCTGGGACGATGGGTTCAGTATTACCATCCCGGTACAGGATGCTATCAGCCTGATGCGGATGATACGCCTGCGGG
>DATHLW010000104.1:0-8787 GCA_035487675.1 Mucilaginibacter sp.
GAAGTGATCATCGTCCTCAGGGTCAGGTTCGCCGATATCATCATCTGCTTGTATCTCGTGCAGGTCATCCAGATCCTGGAGCCTGTCGTCAAAATCCTCATCCTCAAAGTCTTCATCATCTTCGTCTTCCCAATTTTCATCTTCAGGTCCCCATGAGGTATTAACTATTAATGCCTCATCCATTTCAAGATCAGTGATTAGCATGATCGTATAATTTTTATAAAGTTAGTTGTTGGCGTTTGTATATACAATGTTATATAAGTTTTAGCAAAAAACAAGAATACATTTTTTCACAAATTTTTACATATCTATTCACAAATTAATTTTTTATACCTACATTTGCAGCCCCGTAATAGCGGGTAAAACATTAAAACAAAGCAAGATAATGCAACAGTACGAAACCGTGATCATTCTTACCCCGTTGCTGTCAGAAGAAACTGCTAAAGAGGCTATAGCCAAATACAGCAAGATCTTAACCGACGGCGGAGCCGAAATTGTCCAGGAGGATAATTGGGGTTTGAAAAAACTAGCGTACCCTATTCAAAAGAAAAGCACAGGGTACTATCACTTAACTGAATACAAGGCTCCGGGTGATTTAATTAACAAATTGGAGATTGAATTCAGACGCGACGAGCGTGTATTGCGTTTCCTGACCATTGCTCTGGATAAACACGCCATTGCTTACAACGAGAAAAAACGTAGTGGTGCTTTCAATCAAAAGAAAACCGTTAAAGCAGAGGAGGCAGCAAAATAATGGCTAACGAACAAATCCAATACGTTACTGCTCCCAAGGTGGACGATACACGTAAAAAATACTGCCGCTTCAAGAAAAACGGTATTAAATACATCGATTACAAAGACGCAAACTTCTTATTAAAGTTCGTAAACGACCAGGGTAAAGTATTACCACGCCGTTTAACCGGTACTTCGTTAAAGTTTCAGCGTAAAGTGGCACAGGCTGTGAAGCGTGCGCGCCACATCGGTTTATTGCCTTATGTAACAGATTCTTTAAAATAATCAGGAGGTTTAAACAATGGAAGTTATTTTAAAACAAGACGTAAAGAACCTCGGTGAAAAAGACGATATCGTTAATGTAAAACCAGGTTATGGCCGCAACTACTTAATCCCGAAGGGTTTTGCACAACAGGCCACTGAATCTGCCCGCAAGGTTTTAGCTGAAAACCTGAAACAGGCACAATTCAAACAAGAAAAGATCCGTAAAGATGCTGACGCTATTGCAGCCAAACTGGAAGGTGTAAAACTGACCATTGGTGCAAAAGCAGGCGAAAGCGGTAAGATATTTGGTGCGATCAACACGATTCAAATTGCTGATGCTTTGAAAAAAGAAGGCTTTGATGTTGACCGTCGCCGTATCACTTTTGATGCAGAACCTAAATTTGTTGGTGAATACACCGCTAATTTGAACCTGCACAAAGAAGTGAAAGTTAAAGTTCCGTTTGAAGTAGTAGCGGAATAATTCGGATTTCGAATATCGAATTTATAATTTCGGAATTAGATTTTAGATATTAGAATTTTAAAAAAGGTGTTTAGTGAAAACTAAGCACCTTTTTTTTGCATTAAACGTAAAACAGTTTGAATATACGTTTCAATAAATTCGAAATTGTACATTCGAAATCCGAAATAATTCAGATATTTTAGAACCATGAAAAGCGGACTCCTGAAGCTTATCCTGCGCATACTTAAACTCACACTTATATTATTCGTCGGCCTGTCCGTTTTTTGGGTGATATTATATCGTTTTGTTAACCCGCCGGTCACCTGGCTTATGTTCACCCGCGGTTTTGAACGCAAATCAGCCGGCAAAGAATGGAAGATCGATAAAAAATGGATCGATTTTGATGACATTGCCGACCCGATGAAACGTGCCGCCGTAGCCGCTGAAGATCAGAAATTCCTGGACCATTTCGGGTTCGATTTTAAAGCGATGGAAAAAGCCATCGAAAAAAACGCGCATAACCATAAATTACAGGGGGGGAGTACTATATCGCAGCAAACCGCCAAGAATGTTTTCCTGTGGCCGGGGCGCTCCTATGTGCGCAAGGGTTTTGAGGCTTACTTCACTATACTGATCGAGCTATTCTGGAGTAAAAAACGCATCATGGAAGTTTACCTGAACGAGATAGAGATGGGTGATGGCATTTATGGTGTAGAGGCTGCCGCACAAAACTATTATCACAAATCCGCCAGCGACCTGAATACTTACCAGGCTGCTGCCATTGCCTCCATATTCCCCGACCCGCTGAAATGGTCGCCCACAAACCCAAGTGATTATGTAAGGCATAGGCAGTACCTGATACGGAAGAATATGAGGAGATTGGGGCCGTTGGATTTTTGAGTCTCTAGTTCCAAAAGGCAAAATGAATATCGAATAATTAATATCGAATTATTAAGTTTACTACTGCATTGAACAATTTTAGATTGGCTGTTGACGTTTAAATTTCATTAATATAGAGCCAACCTTTTCATGAAATCAATTATCCGGCCCCGCGATTTTAATTTATCAAACTATAATTTTGATTCCGCCTATTTTGTACTATCGACACCTGGTCAGATTATACCGTCGATCTTTGACAATAAGGACGAAATTTGCTTTATCAATTTCCCGTTTAAGGGGCAATAAAAATCCCATCGTATGCCAAGAAAATAGGGGGAAAGTTCACGAAGCAGATACTTGAAGAAATTCAGTCTTTAATATCTCCCAAAATCAAGATTAACCTTGACGGATATTTCGCCTACGTTATCATTGCCTTATTTAATGAGCTGAGTGTGAATGATACTATACTTCTTGAGGCATCTGGATTAAATTCAGAATCGGTCTTTGAGTTAATGCGTTTCAGCATGGAAATAACGGGAATATCTAATCATAAGAAAATATTCATTGTTGATGTAAGCAATATCTCACCAAACCAGGAATTGGATATAACGATTCATAAAATTGACCAACAATTGATAAATGAAATTGCGACAAAAGGACTAAATAATTTTAGCGGCAGAAAAGCACAACACATATTTCCAAAAGACAGTCTATTCAATTAATGTTTTAAGTAATTGATTGGGTTTTAACCATTCAACCAATCTAACTTATTCAACTAATCAACTACTATTTATACTTCCAGTTCCTTGTCTTCCCTTCACCTATCCATTCTAAAGCCTGTTGCATCCGTTTTTCTCGTGTGGCTTCGGATTTGGCGTCGGCAAACCATTCCAGGTATTCTCTTTTGCCTGATGGGCTGAATTTTTCATAATTTCCCATTGCTGCCAAGTTTTCTCTAAGCAGTTTGTCAAAATCAGCAGGCATGGGGAGCTCTGCTTTTGGTGCCGATGGCTTTTTAACCTCTTTAACCCCGCTTTCATTAAGCGCTATCATCTGGTGAACAAACCCGATCAATGCTTCATCAGAAGGCAGGTCATTCAACGATGCAATTCGCCCGAAACTGCCGGCAGCAGCTTCTTCGTCACTTCCCTGGAGTAAGCCTTCAGGATCAGTTAATCTTGATGCCTTCCAGAAACCGAACCCGCAATGCTGCTTAAATGCAGCCATCATACATACAGGCCCTTTATAATCAAAAAAGGGCATTCCCCATTTAACTGTTTCGTTTATCAAAGGTGAGGCCTGGTGAACTACCTGCCTGATGTGAATTAAAATAGGTTTTGCAAAATCGGCCGACCTGGCGATATAAGCATCGATGCGTTCGTCAAACTGTCCCATAAAATAAAATTAGTAATTCTATTGGGATTTGGTGACTAGTTAACCGGAGTGTTTGGCGACCAGCTATTTATTTACTAAGTAAATCTAATGATGGATGATATTTAGCAAGCGTTAACTCTGTGACGGTAATTTCCGCTAATTTGTACTCGTAAAATGGATCTTCCTTAATGATGTCTTCCACTGTTTCTTTCGATTCAGCTAATGCAAAAATAACGCCTCCGGCAGGAGGCGCCTTGCGACCCCAGGCAACGAATATATTTTGCTCATAATACTTCTCTAAGTATTTTACATGGTCGTCGAAATGTTTGTTTAGTTCCTCTGGGGACACGATGTATTTGATGTCGATAATAAACATGGTATTTTAGTGATTAGTTATTAAAGATTAGTAATCTTTATATTTAACTTATAACCAAATCCCTGAACAACTGCGCATGCCAACTATCTTTAAAAGGCACTTCCCATTTGGTATCCAGTTGTTTCAGATCTTGTACAAGATTGTTAAATACGATGGTATCTGTATTGATTTTTCCGGTCTTCAGCAATTCTTCAAAATTGTGACGTGGAGTGGAAAGCACCTTTTTGCCTTCGCGATATGCCAGGTTAAAACGATCGAACAGGTTGATACCAAACTGCTGTTCTATCCTTTTCATAAAATTAACTGATTTATCAATAGAACAACCACTGGCGCCAGCCTGGCTTTCATCAACAATCAGGATTAAAAAACGATTATACCTTATTTCGGCTTTGGCTTTGAGCTGATGATTATGCGCGGTCCATTCGGCGGTAAAATTGTTCAGAATTTCGTGTAACTGTTTTACCTGTTCATCGTATAGTTCCTTGTCCGATTGGTATATCCAGACCCTTGAGTGTTCAGAAAATTGCATTTACAAAAATATCGAATTAATTAACTTTAGTAATACAGAATGTTGTCATGATAAAATCAATTCTTACTAAAGCGAAAATCTTGCTCATTGTGCTCCCGGTTGCGTTTTGCTGCGCTTTTAGCTACACTATGGGGGAAAAAGAATGGCTCGGCTGGAGTAATAAATGCCTTTCTGAGTCCTTTGACCCCTCTTTGGATGCCAAACTCAAGAAATGGGAAATTGAGATTACACTTGAACATTTTATACGTCTAAGAAAAACTTATCAACATGGTAAGCAGGAGTATTTTTCCTTCCATTTGAACAAATTGGACAGCATTAATTACCTTGGAAATACTACTAACGGACAACTGCATTTTAAAACCATCAGCGACGATATCATCGTACAAACCTATGATGATCCGAAAGGAAATATTGATTCTATGACAACCGTTTTGAACATCCCCGTAAAAGGGATGACACCTGAGCGTTTAGACAGCCTGAATGATGCAATAGAGTTTCTGAAAGAGAAAAAAGTTATAGCCCATTTGCGCGCGCAGTAATTTCAGCTATATCCAGTACCTGTATTTCCTGTTCTTTTTCAGCAAGTTTTACCCCGTCACGCAACATCGTCATACAAAATGGGCAGGCAGCGGCCACTACTGTAGCTTTACTTTCCAGCACATCTTCCATACGTTCTATGTTGATGTCCTTATTACCTTTTTCGGGTTCTTTAAACATTTGAGCGCCTCCGGCACCGCAGCATAGTCCATTCGACCGGCAGCGTTTCATCTCGACAAGATCGGCATCCAAAACTTCCAATGCTTTGCGCGGCGCTTCATACACATCATTTCCCCTGCCTAAATAACATGGGTCATGATAAGTTATCTTCTTGCCTTTAAAGCTTTCACCACCTTCGGCTTTTAATTTACCCTCGTCTATTAATTGTTGTATCAGTTGCGTATGGTGGATAACTTCATAGGTTCCACCTAAACCGGGATACTCGTTTTTGATCGTATTAAAACAATGCGGACAGCCAGTTACAATCTTTTTAATGTTATAGCCGTTCAGCACCTGTATATTCATCATGGCCTGCATCTGGAACAGGAACTCATTGCCTGCGCGTTTAGCCGGATCACCCGTACAGGCTTCCTCGGTACCCAATACAGCAAAGCTGATCCCTACATGGCTTAGTATTTTACATATATCACGGGTTATACGCTGCGCACGTTCGTCAAAACTGCCTGCACATCCTACCCAAAATAAAATCTCGGGTTCTTTGCCTTGCGCAGCCATTTCGGCCATGGTAGGGATAGTTAGTGGTTCATGGTTCATAGTTCATGGTTTTGTCCATAGTCGATAGTCCATGGACGATAGTTGTATTAATATCAATATTTTATTCAAGTTTCACATCATAGCTATGATCTATGAACCATCAACTATGAACTCTCTTTCCAGTTAAACCTATCCGCCTGGCTATATTTCCACGGTGCACCGTTATTTTCAACATTACCGAACATGTTGTTCAGGCTGGCAGGTGCCTGTGATTCTTCCATCACAATATAACGGCGCATTTCAGTAATGATCTCCAGCGGATTGATATTTACCGGGCAAGCATCCACACAGGCATTACAGGTGGTACAGGCCCAAAGCTCTTCTCGGGTGATGTAGCTATCCAATAATGACTTATCATCTTTAAAATCCTTGCCGTTTTTATCCAGATTGTTCCCCACTTCGGTTATCCTGTCGCGCGTATCCATCATGATCTTTCGCGGCGATAATAACTTACCGGTTTGATTTGCGGGGCATACCGAAGTACACCTGCCGCATTCGGTACAGGTATAGGCTTCCATCAGGTTTTTCCAGGTCAGGTCGGTTACATCTTTAGCTCCGAAACGGGCTGTCTCGCCAGTGCCTTCGGGGACAAATGAGGGATCAAGCATAGCCTTAACCTCGTTGGTCACCGATGCCATATTAGTGAACTTTCCTTTTGGGTTAAGGTTAGAATAATACGTGTTCGGGAATGCAAGCAGGATATGAAAATGCTTGGAATAAGGCAGATAGTTAAGGAAAGCCAAAATACCGATGATATGGGACCACCAGCAACCCCGTTCTATCATTTCTAAAGCATTCGCACTATCAGGAAGTAAAGCGCCTATAAAAGAACTTACCGGGAAGCTTCCTGCTTTGATATAATGGCCAAAATTCAGTAGCTGCAGTTTATAGTCAGCCGCATTCATAGTTAAAAAAGCAGTCATCAACAGTATCTCGATGATCAGGATATAATTGGCATCTGATTTTGGCCAGGCGGTCATCTCCACGCCGCTAAAGCGTTTTAAATGCCCGATGTTCCTCCGAATGAGAAAAGTGATACATGCTATTAATACCAATATCGCCAGGAACTCGAATCCGCCTATCAGTAAGCCATATAATCCTCCCAAAGGCTGGGAAAATATACGATGGGAGCCGAAAACGCCATCGATCAAAATCTCCAGTACTTCGATATTGATGATAATAAAGCCCACATAAATAAAGAAGTGCATCACAGCTGCAAGCGGGCGTTTGGTCATTTTGGTCTGTCCGAGGGCGATCTTAGCCATTGTTTTCCATCTCTCGGCAGGATTGTCAGACCGATCAGTATCACGGCCAAGCAATATATTGCGCCTGATCTTACCTACGTTTTTACTAAAAAGATAAACAGCTGCCGCCAGGATGATAATGAATATGATCTGTCCAATCATTATGCTTGCATAGTAAATTTTCCCAAAGTTAATTTTAAAGTTGAAATGTCAAAGCGATGTGATAAAGTTGTAATTGTTGAAAAAGCTATAATGGTTAAAATCAGCATACAAGAACCTTTTTTCAAAAAAAGTTTTCAGAAATAAAAAAACGGAGTACATTTGCAGCCCCAACGGGTTGGTATCATAGCTCAGTTGGTAGAGCAAAGGACTGAAAATCCTTGTGTCGCTGGTTCGATTCCAGCTGATACCACAAAAAGGTTACATTATACAATGTAGCCTTTTTTTATTTTGCTTAAATCAGTTAGATGGAGAAGTGCACCACACTCGAATCTTATTATCTATCTAAACCCGAACCTTATCAAAGCTGCCTGCTGGCGCTAAAGGATGTTATTTTGCGTGCCAATACCGGCATTTGCCACGAGCGCAAGTTCCAGATACCTTTCTTTACTTATAAAGGGAAAAAATTGGGCTACCTATGGCTTAATGGAAAGAAGTTAATGCTGGGTTTCTGTCTTGACAAAAGCTTGCAGGAAGTAATAAAGGGATTGAAGCCAAAAGATAAATATGAATCGATGCGGATAGATCCCAATGCAGACCTGCCGGTTGATATTATCCTGCAAAAGCTGGTTTATTATCTTGCGCTTATTGATAGAGGATAATTATTCTTTAGCTGGCATTACCGATGTCGGCTAATAAATCCAGATTCATAAATATATCCCGGCCATCTTCGTGAAATTCTTCCTACTTTTAAGCACAATAAATTAATAGCGTGTTTGAAGTTTTCAGGAAATATATTGAAGGTAAAACCTCGCTAACCGAGGAGCAATACGGGCGTCTCCAATCCTTGTGTATCATTAAAAAGCTGCGCAAAAAACAATACCTGCTGCAGGAGGGCGATAGCTGGAAATACCATACTTTCATTACCAAAGGTTGCATGCGTACTTATTCCATAGATGAAAAGGGGCTGGAGCACATTATTTATTTTGGCTTAGAAAACTGGTGGATTGGCGACAAGGAGAGCCTGATGTTTAACCAGCCCAGTAAATACAATATCGATGCGATTGAAGACAGCGAAGTAGTTTTGTTTACCGACCCTAATTTTAATCTGGCCTGTAAAGAAATACCTGCCTTTAATGATATGATAAATAATATCCTGCAAAGAAGCTTCGCGGTTTCCCAAAATCGTCTCCAGGCCGCCATCAGTTACACCGCCGAAGAGAAATACCTTAACTTCCTGAACAAATATCCGGGCTTTGCCACCCGCATACCGCAAAGCATGATAGCCTCATATCTTGGTATCACACCCGAAACCTTAAGCCGCGTGCGCAACTTATCCGCCAAAAAATAAACCTTTTACTTGTCAGCATTTATTTCCGGCTGCCCGATAGTCATTTTTGATTGACATACATCAATTTCTTTCTTACGATAGGTCAATGTGCAGGATTTTCTGTCTCTG
>DATHLW010000105.1:0-3134 GCA_035487675.1 Mucilaginibacter sp.
TCTGGCTGCCGGTAGAAACACTTTTGTCATTCTTGCTGCTATTCATCTTGGCCATCAAATCTGCCAGTACTGATGGTTTGATCACTTTATCCAGGTCGATAGCATTTTGTACAGTACCCTTACCATAGGTTTGTGTACCGATGATCAAAGCACGGCCGTAATCCTGCATAGCTCCGGCAAATATTTCTGATGCAGAAGCGCTGAAACGGTCAACCAAAACCGCCAAAGGGCCGGCGTACGAAATAGACGGATCTTCGTCATTGTCTACTTCGGTCTGGTCGCGGCCATCGCGCACCTGTACTATCGGACCGGTTTTGATAAATAATCCGCCCAGATCAATGGCTTCCATTAATGAACCGCCGCCGTTTTCGCGCAGGTCGATCACCACACCATCCACATTTTCTTTCTTCAATGTATCCAATATCAATTTCACGTCGCGGGTTGTGCTCTTGTAATTCGGATTGCCCGATTTATAATCGTTATAATCGATATAAAATGCCGGGATAGATATGATACCGATCTTTACTATCTTACCATTAGAGTTGTAAGTTTTTATTTCTTTTTTAGCCGATTGATCCTGCAAAATGATCTTCTCACGAACCATCTCTACCACCTTTGGCTTACTGCTGGTGCTGCTTCCTTTTGGTAATACTTCCAAACGAACTACAGTTCCTTTAGTGCCGCGGATAAGTGCGATAGCATTTTCTATTCTCCAGCCTATCACATTCTGAAACTCGCCTGTTTTGCCTTGAGCTACACCTACAATACGGTCTTCGGGAGATAATTGCTTGCTTTTATCAGCCGGGCCGCCTGGTACTATAGACGAGATAGTTACGTATTCGTCTTTTGATTGTAGCGTTGCACCAATACCTTCCAGTGAGCGCGACATTTCTATATTGAAATTAGCCGCATTTGCCGGATTGAAATAATTGGTATGCGGGTCTATCGCATTGGTGAATGCATCCATAAATATCTGGAACACATCCTGGTTATTCAGTTTGTTAGATTGTGACAATAAGTTTTCGTAACGTTTCCTTAAAGTCTCTTTGTCTTTGGCCAGATCAGGGTTAGCCAGTTTCAGGTTAAGCATGTCATATTTTACACGCTCACTCCATATCTTATTCATCTCATCTTCTGATGCTGCGTAAGGCAGGCTGTCGCGGTCAAAAGTGAAAGTTTCATTGCTGTTGAAATCGAAGTTTTTATCCAGCTGGGCCATTGAATATTTTATGCGGTCGTTATAGCGCTTTTGATAAACATTGAACATGTAGAATACATCAGACAGGTTTCCGCTTTTAAGATCATCGTCCAATACATCTTTATACTTATCAAAGTCTTTAATATCAGAGGCAAGCAAGTAGTTGTGGTTTTCATCCAGCATTTTTACATAACGCTTATAAACTACTTCCGAAATAGAATCATTCAGCGGAACTTTCTTGTAATTGTGCTCACTAATGATATTGGCGATATATTGGCATACTACACTTTGTTGTGCATCTGGCTGCAGGTCATTTGACCCGTCAACCCTTTTCATTGGATGATTTGATGGTGATGCTTTGCAGGCCAATGCTGCGCCAAGCACCAATAGAATATATAACTTCTTGAACATGTCTTTAACTCTGTTTAAATCTGAACTGCTGTTTAACATCAATACTCGTGCCTATTATGGTTTTGCTAATGTAAATAAAAAGAGACAGTGTGAATACTGCCTCTGTCATAGAAATAACAATATTACAATTTATGTTTTAGTTGGATGAATAATAACGGTGATAGTTTAAAATACGTATCTATAATGCCTTTTTTTCTCCGCCAGCGGTCTCTGCATATTTTACACCCGGCTTACTTGTCGTATCTGTATTTGGCTCTAATAAGAGTATCTTTTTGTCAATATCTGCCGTTTCGACCTGCATTCCGTGTGTGCAGGCGAGGTCCCTGGCTTCAAGCAGGTCGGCTTTTGCTGACGGTATGTCACCTGTATTCACTTTTATAGCAGCCAGGCAAACTAAATTTGACATGGTATGCTTATCGTCATTTTCCTGGCGGGAGATATTGTTGCTCTGCAAATAATACCACTTAGCTTCCGACCAGCGATGAAGCCTGACATACAAGGCCGCCAGGTCGCTAAAATTATAGCTGGCATCATTATAAACCCTGAAACGCATATTGTGTTTAGCCATCTCCATTACCATTTTTGAAGTGGCCTCGATCGTGTACTCACAAGTCTCTAAAACAATAGGCTGAACTTGCAGGACATTTAATTTCAATGTGTTGCTGCTACTTACAAAATGCAGCCCTTTGGCTGGTGGAAGGGCTGGTAATATGATGTGCTTTTTTTTGAAACTGATCTTATTCCAGAATTGGGCCGAGGCCGAAAAACTGATCAGGCAAAAGAAAATGATTAATCTGAAACGCATTAATTTTATCGCGGTGCTATAAATTTATTTCGCTAATATACATATAAAATTGATTAACAAGCAATTGCAAAGTTAATTGAAAACTTCTATTTGCCCGTCGTGCAGCGCCCACACTATATAAGGGTGGGTATCAGCGTGAAAAGTATCACCGTTAGCTGCAATTCCAATCATACCTGCGAACCCGTTAAACGTCTTTAACTCGTCTAAGGTTTTCATCGTAGCCTGTTGAATTGTCATTCCGTCAGTTACCCGGGTTACAATTTTGGGGGCAACGGCGCCGCTCACAATATCTTCGCCTACACCGGTGCAGGAAACCCCTGCGCAACTATTTACATAATTGCCTGCCGCTGTGGCTGAGTCGCTTACCCGGAATGGTATCTGGAAGCCCTTGCCCCCGGTAGAGGTAGCCGCGGCAAGATCACCATAAAAATCAATCGCCACACAACCTACTGTACCCATACGTATAGAGTCGCTTAGCCTTTTTTCGTATTCACGGCGACGCATTGGCGTTTCGGGGTTATAATACGGGAAACCATTATATCGGGCAAATTCAATGGCACCTTTCCCGCTTAATACCTTGTCCTCCCTGCTCATCAGTTTTTCGGCCACGCGGATCGGGTTTCTTACAGCTTCGATATTAATGACACCCGAAAATTGCTGGGTTTTCCCGTTCATCAGCGAAGCGCTCATCCTTATTTTACCATCGCTTTGTATCTGGGA
>DATHLW010000106.1:0-2707 GCA_035487675.1 Mucilaginibacter sp.
CTGTTATTTCCTTGGCGAAAAGATTACTCAAAGCATTATAAGCCTCATAATAATTGACTTTACGATCTATGCTTTCTAAAATAGTTAAATCATTAACCTTGCGATTTACCGGGGGAATAATATCATTTATAATAAAAAAAGCCACATTCAATACTTCGGGATTGGTAGTTATCTGAATCTCTGCTTTGTGATTGGCTTCTTTAGAAACTTTGTTGGAAGAATCAGTTCCGATAGTTATACTGTTTTCTAATTTATCGTTTTCTATCTGAGATTTATATTGCTTAGTTAAGTAGTTATTTACTTTGATTATATAATCAGAGTAGTCATTAAGCAAAAACAAGCCGTTCCCAAGGGTTCTCAAAAAAGCATTCTCTTCTTCCAAAACTACTTTCTGCACAAAATCCTTTTGAGAATATAACTCATCAAATACCCCTTTAAATTGCTCAGCCAATAACGGCACCAATTGGTTCAAGAAAGGTTCTTTAAAACCTAAATATTGATAGCTGTAACGTACAGCCCTTCGCAAAATACGGCGTATCACATAACCGGCTTTATTATTTGATGGTAACTGTCCGTCCGAAATAGCAAAGCTGATAGCACGAATATGGTCTGCCAGTACACGCATGGCCACAGCTTCATTCCAGTCTGTATCTCCTGGTTTTGCAGCACTATTATATTTCTTACCACTTTTCTCAGCAATAAATTGTATCAGCGGCTGAAAAACGTCGGTATCATAATTAGAAGTCTTATCCTGCAGTACCCTTACCAAACGCTCAAAGCCCATCCCGGTATCCACGTGTTTGGCAGGCAGCGGCTGCAATGATCCATCCTTCAGGCGGTTAAATTGCATGAATACGTTGTTCCATATCTCAATAACATTAGGATCATCAGCATTAACCAAACTATCACCTTTCACCTTTAACCTTTCACCTTTCTCTCGGCTATCATAATGTATTTCAGAACACGGTCCGCAGGGGCCGGTTTCGCCCATTTCCCAAAAGTTATCTTTCTTATTACCCATCAGGATACGGTCTTCGGCAACATATTGCTTCCAGTAGTCGTATGCTTCCTGGTCTTTAGGCAGGCCTTCTTTTTCGTCGCCTTCAAAAACAGTTACATAAAGACGGTCTTTATCTATTTTATAAACGTCGGTCAGCAGTTCCCAGCTCCATTGAATGGCTTCCTTTTTAAAATAATCGCCAAAGCTCCAGTTCCCCAGCATCTCGAACATGGTATGGTGATAGGTATCAATACCCACTTCTTCCAAATCATTATGTTTGCCGGATACACGCAGGCAACGCTGGGTATCAGCCACACGTGGATATTTTGCAGGCGCTTCACCCAAAAAAATGTCTTTAAACTGGTTCATCCCCGCATTGGTGAACATCAATGTAGGGTCGTTTTTTATAACAATAGGTGCAGATGGCACTATAGTGTGTCCTTTGAAAGCAAAAAAATCCAAAAAAGCCTTACGTATCTCTGTAGAAGTCATGAAATGTTGAATAGAGTGCAAAGTTAATTATTCGCCTCAAAGTGCGAAAACATGCGCTTTGAGCACTTTATGATGAAAATGAGCATGTTACAGATGTTAAAAGAATAAAAACTTTTCCACACTTTATCATTTTTTAGAACTTTCTAAGTTAGTTATGCGTTATAAAGGAAAATTGAAATTAATTTTGGACTATGCCTTACAAAGAGCACGAGATTAGTAAAATGTACTACACCATGGGTGAGGTAGCTGCGATATTTGATGTAAACCAATCGCTGATAAGATTTTACGAAAAAGAATTTGATGTACTGCAGCCTAAAAAGAATAAAAAAGGCAACCGTTACTTTACCCCTGAGGATATTGAACACCTGAGAATTATCTTCCACTTGATAAGGGAAAAAGGCTATACTATCAATGGCGCCCGTGAGCATCTGAAAAAGAACATGGATGAGTCTAAGGACCAACAGCGTGTGATCGATTCTCTTGAAAGCATAAAAAGATTCCTGCTCGAAGTTCGCGAACAGTTGTAATTCCTTTCTTAAATCATATCTTTATTTCCAGAATATGTGCTGATTTTATCAGTACCTAAACCTGTATTATTCATATGATTGCCGGTCATAAAGGCGAAATTCCGTTTGTACTATTACTTCTCCCCTTTTTAGCCGGAATTGGCTTAGGTATTTATTCCCCTTTATTTTCAATTACTACATTTCTTTCTGGCATACTCTTCGGATTAATTATTCTATTTGTTAGCCTGAACATCTTCTATAAAAAACTAAATCTTTACAAGATAAAATGGGTAGGTGGCATATTGATAAACAGTATTTTATTTTTTTCAGGCTGGATAATTACTTTAAGGTATAATGAGTTAAGCAGCAGAAATCATTTTTCTAAAATACAAGCCGACTATCTATTAGTAAAGATTAACAACGAGCCAAAAGCAAGCGGCGACCTGCTAAGATGCACTGTCACAGTTGAGGATAATGTACTAAAAGGCAAAAGAACTCCGACAAGTGGCAACCTGTTGATCACGATAAAAGACAGCACAGGCAAAAGTTTATATTATGGCGACGAGCTATTGATAGCGGCAAATTATCACCCAGTTGACCCGCCTTACAATCCCGCCGAGTTTAACTATAAGCAATACCTCGCTAATCAGAATATTCATTACCAGGAGTTTGTATATGCCCATCAATATTATGTTCTGGCAAAAAATAA
>DATHLW010000107.1:0-3959 GCA_035487675.1 Mucilaginibacter sp.
CTATTTTTGCTTTCACAAAAATAAGGTCACTTAGTAGATGACCGACTAAATAATATAATTTATAAACCGGCCAATAGGCCCAATCATAGTTGTAAATGATTAACATAACACTCCCTGACGGTTCCTCTCGTCAGTATGAAAAAGGAACTACTTCCATGCAGATCGCATTATCGATCTCCGAAGGTTTAGCACGAAACGTATTAGCGGCCGAAGTTGACGGCCAGGTTTGGGATGCAAGCCGCCCTATTGAAAATGATGCACATGTAAAACTTTTAACCTGGAACGATACCAATGGCAAGGCTACATTCTGGCATTCGTCGGCTCACTTAATGGCGGAGGCACTGGAGGCGTTATACCCGGGCACGAAATTTGGTATCGGTCCGGCTATTGAAACAGGTTTTTATTATGACGTAGATTTCGGCGATCGTGAATTTTCTTCGGATGATTTTAAGCAGATCGAAGACAAGATGCTGGAACTCGCTAAAACTAAGGAAGAATACATCCGCAAACCAGTTTCAAAAGCTGATGCGATCAAATATTTCACTGAAAAAGGGGATGAGTACAAGCTAGACCTGATAAAGGACCTGCCTGATGGCTCTATCACTTTTTATACTCAAGGTAACTTTACTGACCTATGCCGTGGACCCCATATCCCGAACACAGGTTTTGTAAAAGCGGCAAAGCTGATGAACGTTGCAGGCGCTTACTGGCGCGGTGACGAGACACGCAAGCAACTAACTCGTATTTATGCAGTTACTTTCCCCAAACAAAGTGAACTGACTGATTACCTGCACCTGATTGAAGAGGCGAAAAAACGTGATCACCGCAAGCTGGGCAAGGAACTGGAATTATTTGCTTTCTCAGAAAAAGTAGGTATGGGCTTACCATTGTGGTTGCCAAAAGGGACTGCTTTACGCGAGCGTTTGGTTCGTTTTATGCAAACTGCACAGGTTAAAGCCGGATATGAGCAGGTGATCACTCCGCACATAGGACATAAAAACCTATATGTGACATCTGGCCACTATGAGAAATACGGTAAGGACAGCTTCCAACCGATACAGACACCACAGGAAGGAGAGGAGTTCTTCCTGAAACCGATGAACTGCCCGCACCATTGCGAGATATATAAGACAAAACCGCGGTCTTATAAGGATCTGCCGGTACGTTATGCCGAATTCGGTACAGTTTACCGTTACGAGCAAAGCGGGGAGTTGCATGGCTTAACACGGGTTCGCGGCTTTACACAGGATGATGCACACTTATTCTGTCGCCCCGACCAGGTGAAGGATGAATTTAAGAAGGTAATCGACCTGGTGTTGTATGTATTCTCAGCTTTAGGCTTTGAAGATTATACTGCCCAGATATCGCTTCGTGACCCTGAAAATAAGTCAAAATATATCGGCAGTGACGAAAATTGGGCCCTGGCTGAACAATCGATCATTGAAGCAGCCGATGAAAAAGGCCTGAAAACCGTTGTAGAATTAGGCGAAGCGGCCTTCTATGGTCCTAAGCTTGATTTTATGGTAAAAGACGCTCTTGGCCGTAAATGGCAGCTCGGTACCATACAAGTTGACTATAATTTACCTGAGCGTTTTGAACTGGAATATACAGGCAGTGACAACCAGAAGCATAGGCCGGTAATGATTCATAGAGCGCCATTTGGCTCTTTGGAGCGTTTTGTGGCTGTTTTGATAGAACATTGCGCAGGTAATTTCCCGTTATGGTTGTCTCCTGAACAATTTACTATCCTGCCGATATCCGAAAAATATGAAGAATATGCAAAAAAACTTTCTGATATATTAAAAGATTCCGATATTTGCGGGCTGATTGATTTTAGAGACGAAAAGATAGGGCGGAAGATACGCGATGCTGAAGTCAAAAAAATCCCTTATATGCTTATTGTAGGCGAAAAAGAGGCAGCTGAAGGTTTAGTTTCAGTTCGAAAGCATGGACAAGGCGATTTGGGCAGCATGACTATTGAAGAATTTAAACAACAAATAATAAAAGAAATAACAGTATAACTTGGCATTAAGCAAACCCAATTTTAACAGAGGACCAAGGCCGCCTTTTAAGAAAAAGGAAGCCGAACATAACATCAACCAATTCATCAGAGCTCAGGAAGTTCGCCTTGTAGGTGATAACGTGGAGCAGGGCGTATATTCATTGAAGGATGCCCTGGCGATAGCACAAGAGCAGGAACTGGACCTTGTTGAAATCTCTCCGAATGCTGTTCCGCCTGTTTGTAAAGTAGTTGACTACAATAAGTTTATCTACGAACAGAAGAAAAAGCTGAAGGAGATAAAAAATAACGCCAAGCAAACCGTTATCAAGGAGATCCGTTTCGGACCGAATACGGACGACCATGATTTTGAGTTTAAATTAAAGCACGCCATCAAATTCCTGGAAGCAGGGGAAAAGGTGAGGGCATACGTGCATTTTAAGGGCCGTGCTATAGTTTACAAAGAACAAGGCGAGATATTACTATTGCGCTTTGCACAGGCTTTGGAAGAGGTAGGGAAGGTAGAGCAATTGCCAAAATTGGAAGGTAAACGGATGTTTTTAACCGTTGCCTCTAAAGGAGTGAAGAAATAAATGTGCAGATGTGTGAATATGCAGATGTGCAAATGAAAATAAAACGTTGAGAAACGTGAATATCTAAAAACAAACAAATAGAGTTATGCCAAAAATGAAAACCAATTCCAGTGCAAAAAAGCGTTTTAAGCTTACTGGGACCGGTAAAATCGCAAGAAAGAATGCATACAAAAGCCACATCTTAACCAAGATGTCGACAAAACGCAAGCGTAACCTTACCCACACCAGCCTAGTGTCTGATGCGGATATGGGTAACGTAAAACGTATGCTTTGTATCGGAAAGTAATTAACAAATTTTTAAACCAGGTATTAGAGTCTACAAGATTCCGCGAGGAGCACTCACTACCAAAAAAAGAAAAAGATGCCACGTTCAGTTAACGCAGTAGCGTCGAGAAGACGCCGGAAGAGAATCATGAACCTTGCAAAAGGTTATTATGGTTCACGCAGCAAGGTTTACACAGTTGCAAAAAACACAGTTGAAAAAGGTTTACAGTACGCTTACCGCGACCGTAAAACCAAGAAAAGAGAATTCAGGGCTTTATGGATCCAAAGGATCAACGCAGGTGCCCGTCAGCATGGGATTTCTTACTCACAATTAATGGGTAAGTTAACCGCTAAAAACATCGGCCTGAACCGTAAGGTATTGGCTGATTTGGCGATGAACAATCCTGATGCTTTCAAAGCAGTTGTTGACGCTGTAAAATAAACGCTCCAACAAATATTGAAAAGGCTTGCATGGTGATGCAGGCCTTTTTTGTTTAAATTAACCACAATAAATACCCTAATAACGATCCTCCTAAAACGACAAAAGCACTATTCAATTTCCTGAAGAATAGAGAAGCAAAAAGGCCGAGTATGGCAATCAGTATGGTTTTCCAATTCGTTATGGATGATCTACCCATCTCCACGCAAACAGCCAGTATCAAAGCAATAGATGCAACGTTAACCGTATCCAAAAATGCAGACATAGCTTTTGAACCTCTTAGTTTTCGTACCAGCGGATTCAAAAAGGCAACGAACAGAAATGAGGGTAAAAAAATACCAACCGTCGCGGCAATTGCGCCACTCATGCCACCCATTTGCCAGCCAATAAACGTGGCAGAGGAAAACACCGGTCCTGGAGTAAACTGCCCGACAGCGATGGCGTCAATTAATACCTGGTGCGAAAGTATTCCGGTTTTTACCAATTCTGTATTGAGAAAAGCAAAAAGTATATAGCCGCTGCCATATAAAATTGATCCTACTTTAAGAAATATCCAGAATATTTTCCATTGCGGTGCATTAGCACGGATGTCGCTTGTTAGCAAAAATGAAAGCGGTAGAATAAAATTAAGGGAAGCAACCTTGTTTTTGGCCAAATGAATTAA
>DATHLW010000108.1:0-3287 GCA_035487675.1 Mucilaginibacter sp.
AACAGATTTTTACGCCTATTTGAAATCGTTTGATGTTGATCCTGAATTGTTAATGACGAGCATGTCCTATGGGCAGCAAAAGAAAGCGATGATAGCTTTTGGCTTGGCAACAAACGCCAGTGTGTTAATTATGGACGAGCCCACAAATGGTCTGGATATTCCATCGAAAGTTCAATTCCGCAAACTGATCGCTTCGGTTTTAAACGAAGATCGGTACATCATCATATCAACCCACCAGGTCAGGGACCTTGAAAGTCTCATCGATACTATTCTCATCCTGGATGATCATAAGATCGTGGTGGAAAATACGGTTGAAGAGCTAATGGAAAAATTAGTATTCGGTCTGTTTGAAGATACAAGCGGAATGAAAGTTTTATATGAGGAGGAAACCCTGCGCGGCAAACATGCTATCCTGCAAAATACAACGGGTAAATACAGCAAGATGGACCTGGAATTATTATTTAGTGCGGTGACAACAGGCAGCAGCAGATTAACAGATGTATTAAGAAAAGGAGGTTACGGTGAATAATTTATTCAGCTTAAAGCGTTTCCTGTGTCTTTTTGTTAAGCAAACAACCGAGCATTACCGCACTTACCTAATGGCAATGGCAGTATTAGCAGGCGTAATGCTGCTGGGAGGCTCGTTTCTGTTTTTTGTCATTTCTGAACCACCCGACACCGGATTACAAACCGCCTGTTTTATCATATTGATGCTAACCTCCGGCACCATATTTACGAGCACAGTGTTCAATGATTATGGTGATAAGGGCAAAGCCATCGCCTCGGTTACCTTACCCGCCACAGCATTTGAAAAATTTATGGTTGGATGGCTCTATTCTTACCCAATTTTTATGATCGTTTATACCGGGGTATTTTACCTGGTGTTATTAGGGCTGGGTAGCATAAGGCATTGGCCTGCCGGGCAGCACTTTGATTTATTAAGCTTGCACCAGGACATGACGCCAATCATATTGGTAGTATATTCCATTCTACATGCGATTGCCATTTTAGGGGCTATACTTTTTAAAAAATTGCATTTCATCAAAACAGGTTTTGCATTCTTTGTTGGCTTTGCAATAGTTATGATTTGTAACACTTTGTTTTTAAAGGCCATTACAGGGGTAGATATAATAAAATTGGCTATGCCCTACGGCTACCTCAATTTTGACGTAGGAACTAAATATTATTCCATAGCGGCTAAGGAGCCAACTTCGCTGAGTGTAATCATTATCATGTATATAATTGCCTTGCTGATTTGGGTAGCAGCTTATTTTATGTTAAAAGAAAAGCAGGTTTAAAGATGGAGTTTAAAGACAACGAAGCGATATACCTGCAAATTGCCGCATTGGTATGCGAGAATATCCTGACCGGTAAATGGACAGCCGGGCAGAAGATACTTTCAGTGCGCGACCTTGCTGTTGAGTTGGAAGTTAACCCCAATACTGTAATGAGATCATATGAATTTTTGCAAGCACAGGAAATTATTTATAACAAACGGGGGCTGGGGCTTTTCGTTGCTGAAGACGGTTTCGAAAAAGTAAAAGCCTACCGTAAACAAAGCTTCGTTCAGCAAAACCTGCCTGATTTTTTCAAAAACATCTATCTGCTTGGTATTTCCATAGACGATATCAGGCAGCAATATGAGGATTTTCTCGCTCAACAAAAGGTAAAACTTGACAAAGAAGAACATGAGGACAAGCACTAAGATATTAATAGTAACTTTTGTCATATTCGCTGCTAGCCTGGTGATTTATGATTTCGGACTCAGGGCTGAATATCTAAAAGGGGAATATATCAGGCCATTTAATGATTATGTACCGTTAAATTACCGTGACTTTAATGAAATTGAACTTAATGCTTCGACGGCAGTGAATATAATGGTGGTGCAAGGTCCCTTCAAAGTACTCGCCAATCCGGCTGCGATGGATTTCTTAAAGGTGACCCAGCAAAACAAACGGTTAATTGTAAATGCGAAATTCAACGAACAATACCATTCTGTAAACACCGATTATATACTATATATCTCCTGTCCAAGCCTGTCTGTATTTAGTGCAGATGCACATTATACTAAAGCCGGTATCGTCGTAACGGACACCGCCGCAAACGATTTTGCATGGAAAGCTACCCTAATCAGCGGATTTACAGCGACTAACTTAGACATAAAAGAAAATCATGCCGCCAACGTCATCCTGGAAAACAATAAGATCAACAGCCTGGGCGCCACTGTCGGCTTAAATGAAAAAAGCCGGTCGAACCTAACTATCGGCGAAAATAACCGGTTTAATAAAACTGATTTAAATATCCTGAATAAAAGCCATCTGTGGATCAAAGGCACCAACACCAATAATATAAATTATCACCTGGCCGACAGCGCAACCCTGGTTGTAAATGGCGCAGCGGCAAAACATTTTTTAAAACTTTATTAGTTATGAAATTAGTGATCAATTCCCTCTCGAAAACTTATGCCAACGGCGTCACGGCTTTGAAAGATGTTTCGCTGACGCTTACTAACGGTATGTTCGGACTACTTGGCCCCAACGGTGCAGGTAAATCTTCCTTAATGCGAACCATCGCTACGCTACAGGAAGCTGACACCGGTACCGTATTTTTGGATGATCTTGATGTATTGAAAAACAAGACACAAGTAAGGCAGTTGCTTGGTTACCTGCCGCAAGAGTTTGGTGTTTATCCCAAAATATCTGCGGAGAGGATGCTCGATCATATTGCCCAACTAAAAGGCGTTGGCAATATCGGAGAACGCAGGGAACTGGTGCTTGGCTTATTGGAGAAGGTGAATCTTTTTAAGGATCGAAAAAAGCATTTGGGAACTTATTCCGGGGGGATGAAACAAAGGTTCGGCATAGCCCAGGCGCTTATCGGCGATCCTAAATTGATCATTGTGGATGAACCGACGGCGGGCCTGGACCCGGCTGAGCGGAACCGGTTCTATAACCTGCTGAGTCAATTGGGTGAGAATACGATCGTAATTCTTTCTACCCACATCGTAGAAGATGTAAGCACCCTTTGCTCCAATTTTGCCATCATTTGCCTGGGCGAGGTTTTATATGCCGGGGATCCTGAAACAGCGGTAAAAGAACTGGAAGGCAATATCTACTCAAAAGCGATCAACCAATCCGAAATACAATATTACCGGGACGTTTACAATGTGATATCCACCCAGCTTAAGTCGGGAAAGCTGCATATCAGGATATTAAAAGAAGATAGCCAACCACAGGATGGCTTTATTTCAACAGTTCCCAACCTTGAAGATGTTTACTTCAGCAATA
>DATHLW010000109.1:0-2786 GCA_035487675.1 Mucilaginibacter sp.
GCGAAGATACTTTTGCTAATATGATGACTTGCCTGAACGAGATTGCTATTAACGCTATTGTACATGGCAACAAACTGGACGAAAACAAAAAAGTTATTATCAATGCTGAGGTTGACTCTAAACGCGTTGTATGGACCATAACTGATGAAGGCGACGGGTTCGACTATGATCACCTGCCTGACCCAACTGCTGAAGAAAACCTTGAAAGCTTAACCGGAAGAGGTGTTTTTATTGTAAAACAGCTTGCTGATCAGTGCATTTTTAATCAAAAAGGAAATGAAGTTGAACTTCATTTTAAAATATAATGCCCTCCGTAAATTTCTTTGAAGAGGATATCAGCTTTAAACTAAAAAACAAAACCGCGGTAAAACAGTGGATAAAAGCCACCGTCGAAGCCGAAGGGTACAAGCTTAAAGAACTCAACTATATTTTCTGTTCAGACGGGTATTTGCTGAAGATAAACCAGCAATACCTTGATCATGACACCTATACGGATATTGTCACCTTTGATAATTCAGAAAAAGACGGGATTATTGAAGGTGATATTTTTATTTCTATCGACCGGATCCGCGAGAATGCAACAAAATTCCATTCGGGCGAGGTAAATGAGCTGCACAGGGTTGTCATACACGGTGCCTTGCACCTGCTTGGATATCAAGACAAAACGGCAGAAAAAAAGAAAATAATGACAGGCAAGGAAGATCATTATTTAAGTCGTAGAAATTTTACATAACTCAGATAGATATTTTCGGATAATTGCGGTTTTAATAATTTAATTTTACGTTATTATTATAAAGCAAAACCAAAATTTAAAACCATGAAAATATTAGCAGTTTTTTTAACTCTGTTATTTGTTGCTCCTTCTTCTGTCTACGATTTCAAACTGAAAAACATTGACGGCGAACCCTTTTCATTAGCCAAGTATAAAGGCAAAAAAGTATTGATCGTAAACACAGCATCAAAATGCGGCTTTACCCCACAATATGCTGAACTGCAAAAACTGGCCGACCAGTACAAAGACAAAGTGGTTGTAGTGGGCTTCCCTGCAAATAACTTCGGGCAGCAGGAACCGGGTGATGCATTGGAGATTAAAACATTTTGCCAGAAAAACTATGGCGTTACATTCCCACTAAGCCAAAAGATCAGTGTTAAGGGCGACGATATCGATCCGTTGTTTAAATATCTGACAGAAGCACCGAATCCAGACTTTACAGGCGAGATCAAATGGAACTTCGAGAAATTCCTGATCGACGAAAATGGTAACCTGATCCACCGTTTCCGCTCGGCAGTTAAACCACTTTCTCCTGAATTAACAAAATATTTATAATTCCACCGGGATATTCTGCTAAAGGCTCCGAATTCGGGGCCTTTTTTATTGTGCGGGTTGGCCAGAATGCAAATTACAAATGGCCGAATCGGGCCGAACGGTGTTTAATTGATATCCCTAAACTTATTTAGTTAAAAACCGGCGGAATGTCAATAATTTATGTATATTTAAAGAGTCTTTCTATAAACCATTTCTTAGATTTTGCCTGAATAATTGCAGTGATCTTTGAGCAGTTAACAGTAATAGGCATGAAAATCAAAACATATATCAACGTTTACTGCGTATACAAAGCAAATGCGGTTTAATTCAGCGTGGGCAATAGTATAAACTTTAACGAAAAAAACAGCATCCAAAAACTAATAAAATGCAATACCAAACAATAGAAAGGGAAGCCCGTGCCTATGTGTACGACTTGATGAATGAGGCCAAAGAACATGGTTTTAAGGAAGATGATAAATGGACACTGACACTCGTAACTGAAAGTGAACAAAAGAAAATAAAGACGGATTATTATCCTGCCGTAGTCAATAAAGTATCGCCTGAAATGCTCTTAGAGTTATTTCAGGCTGTAAAAACAGGTTTACACCAATCCCTCAGCAAAGAAGAATTGCAAATGGACACTAAAAGTATCCTTGATGGTGAATTGAACTATATTATTGCTTTTAACCCCAAAAGACATCGTTAGCTCATGGCATTTATAGATCACGTTTTACAGGCTCCGGCCTATGGTTGGAAAAATGAACAGGGAGAATTAGTGAAACCTCTGAATAAGCAGGTTTTTGAGGAATTTTTTAGCAGGCTGAATATTGTCAAGACACGGAAAAACTGGCTGCCGTTCTTTAGCTGGCTTAAAGTACTTTGTTTTGTACCCTTCCTTCTGCTGTTTATCTTCAAATTTTTTACTCCAATGCTATTGCTCTATGCTTTCCTGTATAGTATGATCATTATGGGTACGCACGGCACCGTATGGCACCACCGCTATTGTACACATGGGGCTTATAAGTTCCGGAATAAATTTTGGCGCTTTTTTACGCAAAACCTGACCATCAATGTGATACCGGAGGAAATCTATGTTATCTCGCACCATGTTCATCATGCAAAATCAGATCAACCCGGTGACCCATACAATGCCCAGGCCGGTTTCCTGTATTGTTTCCTTGCGGATGTCAATCATCAGCCGATCGCTAAAGATCTATGTGAGGATGATTATGCACGTGTTAAAAAACTAATGTGTCATACCGGTATAAAAGCGAACACGTATCAGCAGTATCAAAAGTGGGGCTCCTATGCCAACCCATTACGGTCGGTGCTTTCCTGGGTGCTTAACTGGTCGTTTTGGTACACCGTATTTTTCCTGATCGGCGGGCATGCGCTTGCCTGTACCCTGTTTGGTGCAGCCGGATTTTGGGCTGTAGGTGTGCGTACTTTTAATTATGATGGCCATGCAAAAGGGAAGGAT
>DATHLW010000110.1:0-5481 GCA_035487675.1 Mucilaginibacter sp.
TTCTTATCTTATCTATCATTTCCGGGGTGAGCCATGGTGTCAGAGGGTTCTTGCGCAGGTCGAAATTCTCCCATGCCGGGCTTATCCAGTCTTCCAGTGTCTGCGGAAATTTGAACCCGCCAGCCAGCGCCTGCTTATACAATTCCGATCCCTCTGTTGGTACAGGGCTGTAGGTGTAAATAACAATTTCCGTTTTAGGGTTTACAGCTTTTACCTTTTTTATAAAATCTATCTCGAAATCTATTTGCGCCTGCACCTGTTCGGCTGTTGGTGCAGGAGTGCCTAATACAAATGAATATTCAGGGATGATGTCAAACTTCTTTAAGCGTTCTGCGAATTCAATGATCTGTTCGCCGGTTTGCGTGCCACCCTTGTCCATTTGTTCAAGGATGCTGTTGTTGCCGCTTTCTGCCCCAAAGAATATGCATTTGCAGCCTGATTCGCGTATAGCGGCGAGCGACGAGTCCTTAAACTTGCTCATCGTATCAATACGCGCCATACCCCACCATGTCATATTCTCAGATTTGATCAGATTTGCAAAATCAACGGAACGTTTTTCGGAGACAAAGAAATTGTTGTCGTGAAATTCGATGGCAGTTGCCCCCCATTTATCCTTTATATATTTTACATCTTTATAAACTGCCTGTGCAGATTTAGCCTTCCAGCGAGCCTCATAAATCGGTACTACGGCGCAAAATGAACAGGTAAAAGGGCAGCCGATACTGGAATGATAAGCCATTGTTTTTTCACCTAAATAAGTTTTGCCCAAAAACTTGGGTATCGGATAAAATTCATTCAGCTTATCATATGGTAGTGGCGGTAATGCATCCTGATCAATTAAGTCTTCCTTTGGGGTTTTGATGATCCTGCCATCAGTGGCCTGGTAGATCAGATTTTTAATGAACTCGAATGGCTTATTATTTTCCAAAGCATCTATCAGCGCCGGAAAGGCATGGTCGCCCGGGCCATTGATTATAAAATCAACATAACGCGAGTACAACACTGCATCAGGCTGATTAGATGGAAAATATCCGCCCCAAATCATTTTAGTATAGGGGTGATGTGCTTTAACTGCTTTTGCCACAATAATGGCCTGCCGTAATTGCGGGCCTGGCATTACTGTGAAGCCGAGGTATTTAAAATCGCCCGTTTCGAGATAGCTTTCTATTTTTTTAATGGGATCGGGTTCGCAATTACCATCAACAATCACCCAATCATATTTCCCCTCTACCGACGCTGCGATGTTTAATATGGAATTTGGGATGCGATATTTCGCATCGGCACTTTTAGGATTAAATAACAGTATTTTGCTCATTTTGACACACTTCCGGACAATACATACGTTAGAGATAATAAGCGGCAAATCAATGACCTGCCGCTATTGTATCAACCCAACCAATATTTGTATTTAACTGAATTACGAAATCGGAATGAATGCAGTTGCCTGAAACATGAAATAAAAATTTAGTTGGGCAACCAATGATAAAACACCTGCGTAACCCATTCAAAAGCCCCACAAAGCAAAGTGATACCGACCATTACAAATTATATCAGGCAACGCCTCTTCAAACCGGCTATAGTTGAAAAAAGTTCGGCCGACGCATACGATCTGTGGTCAGAAAGTTACGATGTACAACCTGGCAACCTGATGCTCGACCTCGATGAGGTACTATTTCCCAAATTACTGGATAAAAACATCATCTATAATAAAGTCGTAGCTGATATTGGATGCGGCACGGGCCGGCATTGGACTAAAGTTTTACAGATGCGGCCTTTGGGCTTAACAGGGTTCGACGTATCTGAAGGTATGCTGAATAAATTGAAGGAAAAATTCCCGGAAGCGGATATTTATAAAATCACTGACGACTTATTATCAAATATGCACAATGCTGCATTTGATACCATTATGTCAACCCTCACGGTTGCACATATCGAAAACATTGAACAGGCTTTATCAGCGTGGTGCAGGATACTTAAACCCAACGCAGACGTGATCATTACGGATTTTCATCCCAGGATGCTGGCATTTGGCGGGAGAAGAACCTTCAGGCACAACAATGAACGCCTGGTAGTAAAGAATTATGTTCATGCTGTCAACACCATCAAAGACATTTTAAAGCAAAACGGTTTCAGGCTTATCAGAGAGGAGGAGATCTGTATTGATGAAACTGTCAGGCAGTATTATGCCGATCAAAATGCTTTGAGCGTATATGAGCAGTTTAAAGGCTTTCCAGTGATTTATGGTATCCATTTAAGGCGCGGCAATGATCCTGAATAATGTTGGGATAGCTTTAACCGACCAAAAGGTCAGCATCAGGGTAAAAAATGGTCAGATAGCTCAAATTTTATCGGGCCACTTTCATGATAAAACTGAAGAGACCGATCTGACCTTTGGAAATGCTATTATCTTTCCCGGACTGATCAATTCGCACGACCATCTCGATTTTAATCTATACCCTCCACTTGGTGATAAAATCTACAGGAATTACACAGAATGGGGATCGTATATTCATAACAATTATAAAGATAAAATAGACGCTGTGTTACAAGTTCCGGAAGAATTACGCATACAATGGGGGATTTATAAAAACCTGCTTTGCGGCGTAACTACAGTGGTGAACCATGGAAAGCGGATTGAGGCATCAAATGACTTGCTCACGGTATACCAGGATTGTCAATCCATTCACTCGGTGCAGTTTGAGAAGAATTGGCGTTTTGCATTAAATAACCCTCTTAAAAAAAACATACCGGCGGTTGTTCATTGCGGCGAGGGCACGGATACCTCTTCACTAAAAGAAATAGATCAGTTAGCCAGGTGGAATTTATTCAAAAGACCCCTTATTGCCGTACATGGAGTAGCCATGAATGAAGATCAGGCGGGTGCATTTAAAGCGTTAGTGTGGTGCCCGGAGTCGAATTACTTTTTGTTGAATAAAACCGCATCTGTTAACCATTTAAAAAACCACTTCCCTATCCTTTTCGGAACAGATTCTACCTTAACGGGAAATTGGAACGTCTGGGAACACATCTGCCTGGCCAGGAAGACCAAATTTTTGACTGACAACGAGCTTTATAATAGCCTTACTATCAATCCGGCAAGTGTATGGAAGTTGAATGCCGGCATAATTGAAGAAGATAAAGACGCCGACATGGTGATAGCAAAAGAAAAGGTTGGCCCGGACAATGCAAATACATTTTTTTCAATTGATCCACAAGATATACTGGCAGTAATACATAAAGGGAGGATCGTGCTTTTTGATGAAGAGCTGCGCCCACAACTAACAGGAATAAATACCAGCGTGTATAGTAGGATCAACATTGGCAACAGCATTAAATACGTGAAAGGCGACCTGCCCTCATTGATCAGGAAAATCAAACAATATTACCCAAATGCAAGTTTTCCTGTTAATTAACACCCTTGTTTATGACGTTGACCCAAAGAATAGGTACCAAACTATACAAGGAAACCAAACAGATCGGCAGGGATATTGGCCATGTATTGGGTTTTGATGAAAGTTTTTATCGCGATGCCAGGGGCAGCAGGATAGTGATCTATCATGGGGTTTGCCAGAGAGACCACACCCGTTTCAATCCCATATTTATAAAACTGAAAACCCTTGAGAAACACTTCCAATTTTATAAAAAATACTTTAATGTCGTTTCAATAGACGATTTTTACGAACAGAAATTTAGCAGGGATAAATTCAACGTTTGCATCACCTTTGATGACGGTTATGCAAATAACCATAAGTATGTATTATATTTATTAGCAAAATATCAGCTCCCGGCTACTTTTTTTGTCACGGCGATAAGAGATGCGGGTTACGATATTTTGTGGAACGACTTTTTGGGGATGGTTCAGGTGTATGGCCCTAAAATGCTGTTATACAAAGATCAATGGTTTTTTAAAAACCGCTTTAATCAGTATATTTCAAAACAAAGCGGCAAAAAAATCGTAGAAATACTTCGTTCAGGCGGTTTTGATATTAAACAAGAGATGATGGACCTACTATACCCGCTGGTACTATACCGGGACAGCAGACCTGATAATGAAGACTACTGGCTGCAAATGACCCAACAGCAGATCAGGGAATTAGCATTATCACCATTTGCAACAATAGGTTCACATGGCTATTATCATAACGATCTGGCACAGATAAATATTAATGATGCTTATCAGGAAATGGTTAGTTCCAGGCAATACCTTGAAAATATAATAGATCAGCCTGTAACTAGCCTGGCATTCCCATACGGCACATATAATATGGATGTAATCAATGCATCAAAGCGTGCAGGATATAGCCAATTGCTTTGTACAGACTTCAACTCGCCCGAAGATCAAGCCGACCCAATGATGAAAGAGCGGTTTACAGTAAATCCATTCATCAGTACCCTTAACCAGATGCGTGCAACAGTAACCCGAAGATATGAGTGATATAATTCAAATGAAGGGGTACCATATTGAGCGGCTGGGCAAGGGAAATATAAATGCCCTGGAGAAGTTATATCACGAGGTATATGGTCGTTTTAATCCGGCTGGTTACTATGCAAAAAAATACGACACCGCTTATACCGGTGTAGAATATGTGGGTTATATCGCTTTTAACGAACGGCATAACCCAATAGCTTACTACGGGGTTATCCCCTGTTTTATACGATATGGGGATCAGTTATACTTAGCTGCGCAGTCGGCAGATACCATGACACATCCCAAGTACCAGTTTAAGGGGCTATTTGTGCAGCTGGCCAACCTTACTTTCGATCTTTGTATGGAAGAAGGGATAAGCCTGATTTTTGGTTTCCCAAACCAGAATTCGCTGCACGGCTTCCTGGTGAGGTTGAAATGGCAAATGACGGAAACGCTGGCCTATTACAACATACCTACGGGTATGCTATCATTTGAAGGCATTACCAGAAGAGTCCCTTTTTTAAAAAAACTGTATGAGCAATACCAACAATATGTATTAAAAGATTACCTGGTATCAAAAAAAGGCCTTGAAAACTGGGTATTTAAAGAAGGCTTTGCAGGAGTGAACAGAAATGCCCTTTACATGAACCACAAAACATACAGTGATACACATGTGATAAAAATAGGAGATGCGTTATTATGGGTAAAAATTAAAAACGGGCTGGTCATTGGTGATATAAATTGTCCGGATGGGGAGTTTGACAGCATGCTGATCGATCTTAAAAAACTTGCCCTGAAACTTGGCCTGAAAAGCATTCAATTCCATACGAGCCATCAGACAAGGCTATCCGGTCTGCTTTCGTCCAGGTATCCGGCAGAACCTTCATTTTATGTGCTTTTTAAAGACCTTGGTTCGCGCATACCGCTGGATAAAATTAAATTCACATATGCCGATGTGGATACGTTCTGATAATTAACTCAAAAATCTCTTTATGCGTTCGTTTATTAAAAAGCTTTTTTTTAAGGATGCTAAAATCAAAACCTTCTACATTACCCGGCTTTTGCAGAACCAG
>DATHLW010000111.1:0-3675 GCA_035487675.1 Mucilaginibacter sp.
AGATGCCGCGATATTGTTAGGTGCTTTGGCTGGCGAGGACTCGCAGGATATATACACCGCTACAAGTAAAGGAAAGATTCAGCCAGACTACACCAAGTTTTTGGATGCCAATGGGTTAAAAGGTAAACGCATTGGTGTAGAAAAGGAGGGGATGAAAGTTAGTCCCAACATGGATAAATTATTCCAGGAGGCAATTGCGCTCTTGAAAAGTAAAGGGGCCACTGTTATTGAGATAGAATTATATAAAGAAATAAAACAGGCAGGCAAGGATGAGTTTACCGTGTTGCTGTATGAATTTAAGGATGGCGTAAATAATTATCTGAGTAAAGCTAATTCGAAGATGAAAACACTGGCGGATGTGATCGAATTTAATAAAAAGAATGAGGATAAGGCAATGCCTTATTTTAAACAGGAAACGCTTGAACTGGCCAATAAAAAAGGTGACCTGAAGACCAAAGAATACCTCGATGCAGTAAAAAATACAACCACCATCACCCGCAACGCTATCGACAAAATATTAAAAGATAATAAGCTGGATGCCATAGCAGCGCCAACCAATGGCTTCGCCTGCTGCATCGATCTGATCAACGGGGATTATGATAATGGTTTCTCTTTCTCAGGCCCCGCAGCTATGGCCGGTTACCCGCATATTACTGTGCCGATGGGAGCATGGAAAGAATTGCCTGTAGGAATATCATTCGTCAGCACCCCTTATGATGAAGCAGGTATTATCAAATTAGGCTATGCTTATGAGCAGGCTTCGAAGAAAAGGGTTCCGCCGAAGTTTGCGAAGGATATACTATCATAGATTATGAAATGTACCCCATCCGGGGTAATATGTTGGTAGAAAAAAAATGCAGGTGAATATTTTTGCGCCATAGGTGCAATACATCTTCAAAATTGCATATGCGGATATTGTACCTACGGCACAAAATTGTTTTTAATCATTTTTTCTACCAACATTTTTGCTCCTGACGAAGCAGGTCGTTGTAGAGACGCGATGCATCGCGTCTCTACAATAATTTCAACTCCATCTGTATATTCGATCTTTCATAAGGCGATGGTGGCCCGGTTATCTTTTCAAAACCTAATTTTCTGTAGAGACTGATAGCAGGTTTTAATTTGGTGTTGCTTTCTAAAAAAATGGTGTCGGCGCCCAACTCCTTTGCTTTGTCAATACAAGCCTGTCCGAGCAATGTGCCTATGCTTTTACCCTGTGCTTTAGGCGATACCGCCATCTTGGCCAGTTCGAACCTTTTATCACCCATTTTGATCAATGCACAGGCACCAACAGCCTCCTCATTATACAGGGCTATAAAAATATGACCACCCGGATCAAGGATATATTCTTCAGGATGATCTAATGCCTTATGGTCTGATTCCTCCATTTTGAAGTTTTGGGTGATCCATTCCTCGTTCAAATCTTTAAATGCCTTTCGGTATTCCGGCTTATAGTCTACAATGCTCACGTTGCCGCTTTCGCGCTTTTTCTTTTCCTCTTCCACCCGGCGCAGCAGGCTTTTTTGTTCCAGCAGGTATTCCCATTCTTCAATGGCTTTCCACAGATCGTACTGGCTCTCGCTGAATGCCCGGTCAATAGCAGCCGAAACATCTTCATGTTGTTCCTGTAATTTCATAGCGGCGTTCCGTCCTTTTTCAGTAAGTGATATAAAATTTTTGCGTTGATCATCTTTATCTTTTCGCTCGGTTACAAAGCCGTTCTTCACCATCTCGCGCACTACCTGGCTTACCGAAGCATGTGTCTGCCCGATTTCATTTGCAATAGCGGTGATGGAGTTTTCCTCGCTCTCGGTCAATACATAAAATACCGGCCACCAGCGGGGTTGAATATCCACACCGTACATCTCATACACTTTAGCCGCATCATTGGTGATCATATCACTCAATCCTCTTAGCCTCGAACCTATCGCTTTCTTGCCAACCCTATTGTAAAAATTCATCTTAATTGATTTACGTAAGTGCTTACGCAAGTATAAAAACTTATTTAAAAATTATCAAACTTTTATGAAAATTTATTGCTAATTACTTTAGCAGGTGCTAACTTGCCTCAAAATTATTAACTTATGGAATTTGGACGCATCGACCCTCATGAATTAGCTTCAACCGATTTTACATTACCGGCAGATCCGGAATTGACTATAAATACCTTGAAATCTGCAAAAGGCAAAGGAGGCCTGCAGGTACACGTTGGTTGCGCCAAATGGGGACGCAAAGAATGGCTGGGCAAGATATATCCTGCTAAAACCAAAGAGGCCAATTTTTTAGATGAGTATGTAAAACACTTTGATTGTATAGAGCTCAACGCTACTTTTTACCAGGTTTATGGCCACGGGACTATTGCTAAATGGAGGGACAAAGCTTCAACCAATCCCGACTTTAAGTTTTGCCCTAAATTTTCGCAGAGTATTACCCATATCCGCAGATTGAAAAATGCTGAAGAACTAACTACTCAATATTATGAGGGCATCATGGCTTTTGGTAATCAGCTTGGTCCGCTGTTCTTGCAGGTAGGAGATAACTATACGCCAAAGAGCTTTCCTGAGCTAAAGGTTTACCTGGAGCACCTTCCAAAGGACGTTCCTGTTTTTGTTGAGGTGCGTCATAAGGAATGGTTTGCAATGAAGGAGCATCGCGATAATTTGTTCAATATGCTGCATGAACTTAATATTGGGGCTGTTATTACCGATGCTTCCGGCCGCCGGGACTGTGTGCACATGGAATTGCCAACGCCACATGCATTTATCCGGTTTGTAGGGAACAGCCTGGATAAAACTGACTATAAACGTATTAACGATTGGGTTGCCCGCATAAAAGATTGGAAAGAAAAAGGTCTGCAGTCCGTTTGGTTTTTTATGCACCAGCACGATGAAAGGTATTCTCCAGAACTTTGCGACTATCTCATTAGAAAATTAAATGAGGAATTGGGCCTTAACCTGAGGCGGCCAAATTTCGATAGCCGTGATGACGACGATTTGTTGCCACAGTTAGTCTGATAGACAACACTCTTGTTATAATTTAATTTTTTTGTAACAAAGTATTTAGACATTTGTCTAAATATATAAATAGCCAAAAATAAACTTGAATACATTATTTAAAGCATTGAACGATCCGACACGGAGGGAGATACTGGAGTTGTTAAAGGATAAGGATATGACTGCAGGTGATATAGCCGACCAGTTCAACATATCCAAACCCAGTATTTCGCATCACCTTGACCTGCTGCGGCAGGCCGGGCTGGTGGTATCGGCAAAGGAGGGGCAGTTTATTTTCTACTCCATCAATACCACCGTGATGGACGAGATGCTGAAATGGATCATGCAATTTAAATCACCTCAAAACAATAAATAAGATGAAAAAGTATAACTTGATGGATGCAGCTGCCATGATGATATGGCTGCTGCCAGTAGCTTACATCGCCTATATTTATCCATCGCTGCCCGCATCCGTTCCTGTACATTTCGGTATTGACGGAACTCCCGACCGTTATGGAAGTAGGGGCGAATTTTTAACAACAGAAAGCATTTTAATGGGAATGTCGGCATTTGTTTACCTGTTATTAAAATTTTTGCCCGCTATCGACCCCAAAAAATATGTCAAATATGGCGAGGCTACTTTTCAGAAGCTTGCCCTTGGACTGGTGTTTTTTATGACAGT
>DATHLW010000112.1:0-3048 GCA_035487675.1 Mucilaginibacter sp.
ACCGGAAGTGTTTATACCAAGCTTTGATAAAAAAGCGAGATCGATTTTATATACCCCGGGCGTACTAACTGCTATTTTATACCAATTGCCGGATGCCAGCACGGAGTTTGCCTTATAGGTACGTTGTGCCGGGGAAAAAAATGGAAAGGTTACTAATATTAATAAAGCAAATCTTTTCACAGCAGCCTAAAACATTAAAGGTATAGGGAATTCACGTTTGAAAAAAAGTAGATATCCTTACCTGCTTTTATTTAAACTGTTTAAATTCGTCATTCTGTTTGGGAAAATTATTCCTGTATCTGCAATATTTTACCTCAAACAGCGTTAAAAATATTCCAATTCATAGGTTTATGCAAAAAACTATCACATTGAAAAATCTGCTCATTCTTTTTTCATGCATAGCCGTTCTTACTTCCTGTAAAAACGGAATTTTCGGAAAAAAGAAATATGATAAATCTGAAGCCACAGGCTGGAATTATAACGATAAAACCATGGGTGGCTACCAGGTTGCAAAGACCCAGGAACAAGGTTTTGGCCCCGGCCTCGTATTTGTGCAGGGCGGTACCTTTACCATGGGCCAGGTTGATGAAGACGTAATGGGCGATTGGAATAACATTCCACGTCGTGTGTCGGTTGCTTCATTTTATATGGACCGTACCGAGGTTTCAAACCTTCATTATCGCGAATATTTATATTGGCTGGGTAGAGTTTTTGATCCTTCTACTGATCCCAACAACCAAAAGATCATTGATGGTGCATTGCCGGATACGCTATGCTGGAGAAGTGAATTGAGTTACAATGAACCATTGGTTGAATATTATTTCCGTCATCCCGGCTTCAATAATTACCCTGTAGTTGGAGTAAACTGGAGACAAGCATCTGATTATTGCTTGTGGCGTAGTGACCGCGTGAATGAAGGTATTTTAATGCAGAAAGGTTATATCGCAAAACAATCTATCCAGGGTGAGCAACAGGAAAATAATTTTACTACGAAATCATACTTATTAGGTCTTTACCAGGCACAACCCGGCAAAACTGCTACCTCAAAAAATAATCCACTTAAAACTCCGCAGGGTACTCCGCGTACTACGGTAAGTTTTGAAGATGGGATATTGTTACCTAATTACAGGCTGCCCAGTGAAGCTGAATGGGAATATGCTGCGTACGGTTTGATCGATCAAAACCCAAGGCCAAGCCTGAAGGAAGGTAAAAGAGGTGAGGAGTTGGCAATGAATAAACAACTCTATCCATGGTCACAAAATGTATACGGTTTGCGTGATACGCGTCATGGAAGCTGGCAGGGTTCATTCCTGGCAAACTTTAAACGCGGCTCTGGTGACGTAGCTGGTGTGGCTGGCGGTTTGAATGACCGTGCTTTCTATACTTCAGAAGTAAAATCATTTTATCCTAACTCGTTTGGTTTATATAATATGGCTGGTAACGTAAGCGAATGGGTTCGCGATGTGTACCGTCCTTTGACTAACCTGGATCTTAGTTCAGAAGATGAAACAAATCCTTTCCGGGGAAATAAATACCAAACCTTATATAAAAATCAAAATGGTGAAGCTGAAATTGACAGCCTTGGCCAGGTAAAAATGAGGAATGTTACTGACTCAGAAAGCAGGAACCGTCGCAACTATCAACGCGGCAATGTAATTAATTATTTAGATGGTGATAGCTTATCACAGGCTTCTTACAGTTACGGAGTTACAACTTTGATCAGTGACCACTCAAGAGTATATAAAGGTGGAAGCTGGAACGACCGTCCTTACTGGTTAAGCCCGGGCACCCGTCGCTTCCTTGAAGAAGATCAGTCGTTAAGTACTTTGGGTTTCCGTTGCGCTATGGATCGCATGGGCAGCCCTGAAGGTAACAAACGTAAAACAGGTAACTGGTGGAAGAGTCGCCGGCAAAATTCCCGAAAGAAATAAAATAATCAACATAGAACAAAAAAAGTCCTGGCAATTAAGCCGGGACTTTTTTGTTTTATCATCATCCTACATTTGCTGCATGAATATTCCTGAGCTATATGAGATCTATAAAAAATATCCTTCTGTTCAAACGGATACACGCAAATTAAGAGAAGGAGACATTTTTTTTGCATTGAAAGGACCGAGTTTTAACGGAAATGAATTCGCGCAAAAGGCAATTGAGGAGGGAGCTTCCTATGCAGTTATCGATGAAAAGAAATTTGAAATCCCGCGCAAAACAATTTTAGCAGATAATGTTTTGGTTACTCTTCAGCAATTAGCAAAATATCATCGCCAGCAATTCCCGATACCTTTTATTGCTATCACAGGAAGTAATGGAAAAACAACAACTAAAGAATTAATTCATTCGGTTCTTTCTACCACTTATCAAACTTATACTACCGAAGGAAATCTGAACAACCATATTGGAATACCGCTTACTATTTTAAAAATAAAAAATGATGCGGAGATGGCGGTGATTGAAATGGGAGCCAATCATATTGGTGAAATAGCATCTTATTGCCAGATTGCCATGCCCACTCACGGTCTTGTCACTAATAGTGGTAAGGCACATCTTGAAGGTTTCGGCAGCGAAGAAGGAGTTCGGAAAGCAAAAGGAGAATTGTATGATTATTTACGAACATTAACTCATGGATATGCTTTTGTGATGTGGGATTACGATTATTTACAGGAAATGAGCAAAGGCATTTCCGGTATCATTAAATATGGAACCGGCGACGGAGCTCATATCATTGGTAAAGCATCAAAAAATGGTCCTTTGCTGGAAGTTGAAATTATACAGGGACTTGATGAGAAAAAAATAAAAACTCAATTAGTCGGAGAATATAATCTACCTAATGTACTTGCTGCTGTCACAATTGGAAAATTCTTTAAAGTGGAAGAATCAAAAATCAAATTGGCAATTGAGAGCTATACTCCGTCCAACAGTCGATCACAATTAATTGAACAGGGAACCAATAAGATTATTCTTGACGCTTATAATGCAAATCCCAGCAGCATGAAACTGGCGATAGAAAATTTTTCAAAAATGCCTGGCGATAAAGTTTTGATCCTCGGT
>DATHLW010000113.1:0-5954 GCA_035487675.1 Mucilaginibacter sp.
AAAAATCCTTCTACCGCCATTGCCTCATTGTTTTTAGAGCTGGATGACATTAATAATGCTGCAAGTGTTGATAAACCATTCCTTAAAAGAGCATTTAAAGTTGGTGTATCTACAACATTGAATGTTTTGACCGGTAGTAAATAAGAAAAAGACGGAAGTTTAACGAGGGCTAAAACTTTAACATTTCCATCTTTTCTTCCATAGTCAATTAATCTTAATATTGTAATGGGTTTTTGTTGACAAAATATCTCAGTAAACTAAGAACCTTAACGCAAGGTCCCACAATACCTTAAGAATATCCCAGATCCCCAAATACCCAATTGAACCTACTTATACAGGCCTGTTATATGTAATTTGTATGTGACGCAAAATAAAAAGCACCTACAAGTTAATGTAAGTGCCTAATAATCAGTGTGGAGAATATCGGAGTCGAACCGATGACCTCTTGCATGCCATGCAAGCGCTCTAGCCAGCTGAGCTAATCCCCCCGAAATGGATTGCAAATATATGTTTTTAAAATAAAGCCCCAAACGAAATATCTAAAATGCAAATTTACAGTACAATGTATTTATTCCCATAAGCAGTCTGTAGGCGTCATCCTGTACCAAAACAGCTCCTTTACCCGAAATGAAACATTTGGCAGGGCAATTGAGTTAATATACAATTAACTTTAATCCACTACCAATGAATACATTAATCAAAACTGCCCTGTGCTCGGGGGCAATGTTATTTGCCATTCAAGGAATGGCAAGTACTATCAAAAGCGACACTACAAAGGTCGGTAAAGTAACACGAAAAGTAGGAAACCAGGTGTCCAATACCGCAGCAAACACTGAGTCGCACGTTGTCGATAAAAAGTATGCTGAGAAACGCGGGCCCCATGGCGAAACCGTTTATATCAACAAAAATTCGCATTACTATTACGTCAATAAAAAAGGCCATCGGGTTTATATAACGAAGGCTCAGATGAAAGACGAAAAAGAGGACTAGGTTTCAAGTAAAGACTGCAATTGGAGTTCAGTGAGTAGCTGGATTGAGGGATTGCGTTGTAAATTTTGGCTTCGCAAAACCGCTTAAAAACAGTAAAGCCCCTGATGGGCAGGGGCCTTTACTAACCAATTATAAACCTAAATTATGAGAAGACTTTGTTAAAATTTTATGGTGTAAAAGTAACACTTATTGTTGAAATGTCCTATACACATTTGTAATTTTTTTGTCACTAATTCAATAAACTTTTGTTAACATTAAATTTATACTAACTAAACAACTAAAAATATGATAATAAGATAACTTTTAATTGTTTTTGTGTTATTTATTTCTGTTGACAATGTAAAAGTAGATAAAAAATTTATAAAAGCAACATTTTTTTTAATAAAATCACTAAAAAGATAAAAATACCGTTAAAAAAATAGAGTAAAATTGAATTATTAGTTGATTTATGCCGTTTTTAATAGATTTTAAACTGTTTTTTAAATTGATATTAAATTATAGCAACGTTTTTGTGCTTATTTTTTTACATAAAGTTAGATTTTGACATGGTTTTTGATGAAAATGACCCCAAAATCTAAAAATCACGAAAAACACTCCTTATATCATCTGCTTTTTGAGTGATTGGCCAAATTTTGAGCACATTCTTCACTGCAATATCCTTAAAACGCAGATTTCTCAGAATATTACTTACCGCTAACAACTTTATTGAGATACTTTATCACTTTTGCGCAAAATTCATTTGCCTTTATGAATAATGCTCAAAAACTTAAACATCCCGAATTAACCCCTTCACTCTTATGGACAATGGCCATCGCGACAGGCTTAATTGTCGCCAACCTGTACTATAATCAGCCATTATTGGATGATATGGCCCGTACTTTTCATGTAGGAAGTGGTAAAGCAGGGCAGGTAGGCGGACTTACACAGCTGGGATATGCAACCGGTATGCTTTTTATTGCACCACTTGCCGATATGATCCGCCGGAAAAGGCTGATCATGGTGTGCCTTGCGTTGGCAACAGTTGCATTGGTATTAGTTGGGATGGCTCGAGGAATTAATATGTTAATAGTTGCCAGTTATTTTGTAGGGATTTTTTCACTGATACCCCAACTATTGGTACCCATGACGGCACATTTAGCTAAGCCTGCAGAGCGCGGCCGCAAAATAGGTTTTGTAATGAGCGGATTATTGTTAGGTATCCTGCTTTCACGTACCATAAGCGGTTTTGTAGGTGCTAATTTTGGATGGAGGGCCATGTTTTACATCGCAGCCGGGATAATGGTGGTAATATGGATTTTATTGTTTTTCCTTTTACCGGAAGTGGAGCCGGAGTATAATGGGACTTATGGCTCTTTAATGAAATCGCTTGTCACCCTGGTAAAGAATGAGCCCGCTTTGAGGGTAGCCTCAATAAGAGGGGCTTTGTGTTTTGCATGTTTCAGTGCTTTTTGGGTCACATTGACATTTTTATTACGAGAAAATTTTAATAAAGGAAGCGATATAGCCGGATTATTTGGCCTTGTAGGTGCAGCAGGAGCTCTGGCTGCTGGTTTGATGGGTAGGCTAAGCGATAAAATGGATGCCTACAAGCTTTCTGCCTTTACTTTATTGCTTATTGTCGCTTCATTTGTAATTTTTTTCTTTTCTGCCTATAGTATCGCCGGACTAATTATTGGTGTAATTGTTTTGGACATGGGCGTGCAGGCGACACATATTTCTAACCAGTCGCTGATATTTGCCTTGCAGCCCGAAGCTCGCAACCGTATTAATACCATTTATATGGTTACCTATTTCATTGGTGGTGGCATCGGTACTTACCTGGCAAGCCAGGCCTGGGCTCATTATAAATGGACCGGTGTATGTATATTAGGTATCGCTTTATCCTCCATAGCGATCGTCGTTCATCTGCTTAGCCACCGGATTGTACAAAAAATAAGGCGCGGTGTATAGTTAACTGACTAAATGCGGAGACGATATTTCGTCAATCTTAAAAATTGCTTTTCAGGATACCATTTTTACTTTTGGTATAAAAACTTGAGTTTCATTTCTTTTGACTAATTCTTTCTATAGAATCTCTTCTCTATTATTGACAAACCTGATTGTGGCACAATATTGGGATTAAGTCTTTCAGAACTGGCGATATGACAAATCCAAAGAAAACAACCGGAAACGAAGAACAGGAGTGGGAAAACCCGTTTGACCCTGAAAAGCCTTCTGATCCTCGTGACCAGGAACAAATCATAAGACAATATAAGGAGGCAAAAAGACGCAAAGGTAATCTTACAGAAAAAGATCACATTGATAAAGAACCCAAAGCAGATTAATTACGTATAATAAGTAACACCTAATTAGCAATTTATGAAGAATTATAAAAAGACCCCGGCCAACAAACTATTGACCCGTTTTGATAACGAACTGAAGTCGATTTTAGTGAATGATCTGAATAATAATAAAAGTGTAAAACAGCAACTGACACATAGCAATCAACAGGTAAGGTTACAGGTTCGCTGATCCTATCCTGCCCACATATACATCTATCTATCAAATTCTTTTAAGGGAAACCATTAAACGATAGCGCTCGTATTGTACTGGGCGCTATTTTTTTGCGGTATACTTAATGATCAAACCGGCAGTTTTTTCCGAAGCGCCCGGCTTGCCCATTTTTTCGTGAAGTTTTTTATAATGATCGAGCATTTGGTCCCGATAAGTTTTATCATCTAATATCAGGCCCATCTCTTCGTTGATCTTCTGATGATTACAATCTTGTTGTATTAACTCCTTCACTACCAGGCTATCCATTATCAGGTTCACCAGTGAAATGTATTTTACCCTTATCACCATACGTCCTATGGTAATACTGATGGTGCTGCTTTTGTAAACCACAATCTGCGGTACATTAAATAATGCGGCCTCGAGTGTCGCAGTGCCGGATGCCACAATAGCTGCATATGCTATATTCAGCAAATCGTAGGTAGTATTGAATAAAACTTTAATGCCGCTATCTTTTAAATACTCATCATAGTAACTCTGGTTAAATGACGGGGCGCCGGCTACAACGAATTGGTAATCCGGCCATTTTTCTGCTACCGCGATCATGTCTGGCAACAGGCGGCTGATCTCTTGCTTGCGGCTGCCCGGTAATAAAGCGACGATCTTTTTATCGGAGAGTTGATTGTGCTTACGAAAATCAGGATTGGGCTTAAATGCTGAGACAGCATCTAATAATGGGTTACCCACATAATCCACTTCCATGCCCCAATTCTTATAAAAATCAACCTCGAAGGGAAGGATGCAAAACAAGTGGTCAACAATGCGTTTGATTCTCAGCACCCGTTTTTGGTTCCAGGCCCATACTTTTGGGGATATGTAATAGCAAACCAAAATGCCGTTGGCTTTGGCAAACTCAGCTATTCTTAAGTTGAACCCTGGAAAATCGATCAGCACTAAAGCATCCGGTTGCCAGGCGGAGATATCCTCCTTGCAGGCTTTAAGATTTTTAAAGATGGATCGCAAATTGGCCGCTACTTCTAAAAACCCCATATAGGCCATATCAGAATAGTGTTTTACCAGTTGACCGCCCTCGGCCAGCATAAGGTCACCACCAAAGAAACGGAATTCCGCCTGCGGGTCTTTTTCTTTAAGCGCTTTCATCAAATTGGCCCCGTGCAGATCGCCGGAGGCCTCACCAGCTACCAGGTAGTATTTCATTAAATATTGAACTTCCAGTTGTTTATCAAAGGTATGGCATGATGTGCCGTCATATCAAACTGCACAGGCACTACTGATACATAGTTGTTCTCCAAAGCCCAAACGTCGGTTTCCTCGCCGGTATCGTTTAATTGGAAAACTCCTGTGAGCCAATAATAAGGGCGCTTATGCGGGTCCACGCGCTCGTCAAACTCCTCAGCCCATTTGGCATTGGCCTGGCGGCATATTTTGATGCCTTTAATATGATGTGTGTTCGGGAAATTGACATTAAGCAGGGTGGAGGCGGGTAATCCGTTTTGCAGCACCTGCAGCGCTATTTCCTTTACATATTTTAAACAATGACTAAAGTCAGCCTGCAAAGTATAATCATCCAGCGAAAAACCGATAGAGGGAATACTTTCTATTGCCCCCTCAACTGCTGCCGACATGGTGCCCGAATAAAGGATATTGATAGAATTATTCAAGCCGTGATTAATCCCCGAAACACACAGGTCTGGCTTTTTGCCTTTGAATACCTTGTTTACGGCCAGCTTTACACAATCAACAGGTGTACCCGAGCACCGATAACTTTCAATGCCTTCATAAATATCCACCTTGTCCAGGCGTAAAGGACTACCGATAGTAATGGCATGCCCCATACCTGATTGCGGACTATCCGGAGCTACTACTACCACGTTGCCTAACTCTTTCATGGTGTCCATTAATGCTTTTATTCCGGGAGCAGTGATACCGTCATCATTTACGACTAGTATGGTGGGTTTGGAAGATTTCATTTCGCCCAAAATTAGTTATATTTATTATATGCTTATCGCTAATGAAAAAGAATGCAATCAGACGATTTTCCTTACTCCCGGGATCGATACAATAACAGAAGCCAATAAGAAACTGCCTGTTACTGCCAATGGGGCTGCTATTAGTAGTTTAATAGCAGGTTCAATACTCCAATTGCTTATTATCAGCGAAACTGATATAACAACCAACGGATGAAAGATATAAGCTGCGAAAGTATAGCGCGATAATTTGCTCCATAACACCGACTCGCGGTTTAAGGATTGCTTTCCGATGCCGATCAATGCCATAATTATAGCCACTCCTGTTAGCTGCTCCCACATAGCATATAACAGTGCGGGCCAATGAAAGCCTCCGCTAAACCAGTTGGAAGGGAATTTCAATGTGGTTAATAATACATAGAATAGCGGGAAGACAATAGTGACCAATAGGGAGGCAATTAAAACAGCCCTTTTACCTTGTTTGTA
>DATHLW010000114.1:0-2364 GCA_035487675.1 Mucilaginibacter sp.
CTGGTATTTCTCAATAAAGCTTTGATCAATTTACCCAGGGATAAACCTTTATTATTAGCGGATTGCTACGAGTCGCGGGGACGCACTTATGCCGAATTGGGTAACTATAAAGAAGCGCTGAATAATCTTTTGATAGCCGAGAAATTTGCCGGCGATAACCCGGATGAACTAGCAGAAGTACATAGCGAACGGTCTTATGTTTATATGCTGCTCAAAAACTATGACCGGGCCATCAAAGAAGCAAACCAGGCATTGGCTTTAAATAAGGTTGCAAGGGATATAAAAAATACGGCTGTCCTCTACGGACGTTTAAGCAGTATATACATTTATACGAAAAACTACAAAGCCGCGCTGGTTTATTCTGATACAGCTTACCAGATGAGTATGAAGACTCATAACAATCGCTTGCGCTCAAAAACTCTTATAGGATATGCAACGATCTATAATTTACAGCACAATTTTAATAAGGCAATAGCATATGCACGAAATGGGGCTGCATTGGCCGATAGTATAGGGGTTATGGATGCCCTATCATCTGCTTACCAGGAAATGGTCAATGGTTACGAACGGAAAAACGATCCGAAACAAGCACTGGTGTACGAGAAAAAATCTATCGCCATAAGAGATTCACTGAGCAAATTTTATAGGGCTAAAAATTCAGAGCTGATCCGGAATTATTTTGAGCTTGACAACCGTTTGAACGCAATTGCTAATTTTGAACGAAACGCGACACAAATAAAAGCTAAACTGCAGTTTCAGCGCATCATTATTATTTCGCTTAGCCTGTCTCTTTTAGCTGTTATCGCCCTGTTGTTGATCACCTACCATTTTTATAAGCAAAAGAAAGAACTTAATGATCAATTGAATAGAAAACACGACGCATTGCTTGAGCATAAAAAGCTTATAGAAGCACAAACAGAGAACCTTCAGATGATCAGTAAAATAAAGGATAAGTTGCTGGCAGTTATTGGGCACGACCTTCGTACGCCGTTGGCCAATTTGCGGAATATGGTCGAAATGTTTGAAGCTGATTATATTTCCTCTGATGAGATACATTGGTTAATGAAAGATATTAACCCGTTGGTAAAAAGTGCGGAATTAACCCTATCAAACCTGATGGATTGGGCCGGAAGCCATATCAGGGGCAGAAACATTAACTCAACAAGGCTGGATATATTTCTGTTAGGGGTCGAGATGGAGCAGACTTTTAGCCATGCCTTGCATCGTAAAAATATTGAATTTTTGAACAATGCGACCGCAGGGCAATCGGTAATGGCTGATGAGAACCATGTTAAAGTAGTATTACGCAATCTGATAAGCAATGCTATCAAATTTACGGATGCGAAAGGGACTATTAAGTTGAGCTCAAGCTATAAAGAAAATAGGGTGATCATTAGCGTTCAGGATACTGGTAAGGGCATGACTTCCGACGAAATAAGCAGGTTGTTTTATCCCCAAACCCATTTTTCGCAACCGGGCACTTTAGGCGAAAATGGTACCGGAATAGGTTTGTTGTTATGTAAAGAATTAGTAGAACTTAATGGCGGAAAAATGTGGGTCAACTCAAAGCCCGATAAAGGAAGTACTTTCTTTTTTAGCCTGCCACTCAATACTGAATACGCCTGATCGATAATAATCAGGCCTTAATTGTAAAAAGAGAGATACAAACGTGTCTCTCTTTTTATTTTACACTAATTAATAAAATAGTACTATGGGTTTTATCAATGTAATTTATAATTTAGTGAACCCAATTATTTAGTGTAAACCAAACATTTTTTTCCTGATGAAAAATAAAACCGCCAAATGGCTGCTTTGTGTCTTTTTTAGTTTAACTCTTTTCGGTGTACAGGCATACGCACAGGTAGGTATATTTGATAGCCAGTCAGACGTAGGGCCGGTTAAGCACCCTGGCAGCGGCGAATTTGATAAAACCACTCAGCAATACGCTTTAACGGGATCTGGCGCAAATATTTGGGGTACTCACGATGAGTTCCATTTTGTATGGAAAAAGATGACCGGCGATTTTATTCTCCGCGCCAATGTTGCGTTTATAGGTAAAGGTGTTGAGGCCCATCGCAAAATAGGCTGGATGGTACGTTCATCCCTGGATACTAATTCAAAACACATTAATGCTGTTGTGCATGGCGATGGATTGACTTCATTGCAGTTCAGACGTACAGTTAGCGGTACTACTGAAGAGATGAAATCGACTTTAACCCATGCCGATGTTATCCAGCTCGAAAGAAAAGGGCATTCCTATATCATGTCTGTCGCGCATAAAGGTGAAACATTCGTTACCGAAAAACTGGATGATCTTGATTTAGGTGATGATGTTTACGTTGGTATATTTATTTGTTCGCACAA
>DATHLW010000115.1:0-3422 GCA_035487675.1 Mucilaginibacter sp.
ACTGGTGCTCGTTGTCTTGTAGATGTATTCGTTGAAAGATGGAAGGCCCATCCGAAACACATCGACCTTGACAAAGATAGGAAAAGCGGTGGCAAAGGCCCTCTAATTGGTGAAAATGACAGGTTGCGAGAGAATGAAAAAGCCCCGGTGAATGGCGAAAAACCTTTGGGCGACCAGTACGTAGCCATAGCCCGGACATTTAATTTTGTCAGTAAATCAATTAAGTGTGTCAAAGAACAATCTATCAAATATTCTATGCTGGGGGCAATCCAGGCGGCGAGGAAATTCATTTATATTGAAGACCAATATTTGTGGAATTTTGACGCGGCAGAAGCAATTGGAAAAGCTTTACAAAATCTTCAGTATGTCATTATTCTGATTTCTCATGTCGATCAGGTAAAATCGGCCGCCAATCCGGACGGGGGCGAGTGGGCGCACTATACTTTCATGCAAGTAATTAAAGCAAACTGTAAAGAGGAGCATTATGATAAAGTCAAGGTTTTTCATCGGGTCTTTAAGGATACAGGTGGATTAGGCCGACATACATATGTTCACGCAAAGTGCTGGGTTTTCGACGATGAACTGGCTGTAATTGGGTCTGCTAATTGTAATCGACGCGGTTGGGAGTCTGACAGCGAAGTCGCGGCAGCAATATTTGATGAAAAAAATCCACGTAATCGTCGTTCATTTGCTCAAACACTTCGCATGGGTTTATGGTCTGAACATTTGGGTTTAACTGAGGATAAGGTTTTCAATTGGTTAGGGGGTGACAAACTTTGGCCGGCTTTTGGCGATGAACGCAAAAAAGAATGTAGTGTTGTATATTATGATATTGGTTTAGACAAGGATCCTGTTTGGCCCATTCCTCAACCGTCAACAACTATAAGTTGGACGACAATTGATCCTGGGGATGGCAATCTTGGCGGTTGTGGTTACACTCCAACCGAAGTTTAATAATAAAGGACAACAATTAAAATAAATAATAAATTTCACGCCTCTCAAAGCGTGCCGCTTAGACAAATAATGATTTTAGGGTTCCGCTTAAATCGAACACCTCGAGCTGTAAAAGTCGCTATGAAAATCTGTAAGAGCTGGCTTTGTAGGCGCTGCGCACGAATATTGGTATAGCAGTGCAAATCATGAAAGCCCTTTAAAAATAATTTATTGAGTTAATTTAAGCGGAACGCTTGAATTGTTGGTGTTAAGCGGCACGCTTGAACAGGCGGAGGGGAAATATATCATTCAGCCTATGGCCAGTGTTATCCGCAACAGTCTATCTATAATAGGAGCCCTATTTCAAATTCTCCTTAAAAAAATCAATCGTCCTGCTCCAGGCCAGTTCTGCAGCGGCTTTGTCATAACGGGGTGTTGTATCGTTATGGAAGCCATGGTTTACGTTATCGTAAATAAACGCCTGGTATTTTTTGCCATTCGCTTTTAAGGCAGCTTCATAGGCAGGCCACCCGCCCGTGATCCGTGTATCCAGCCCCGCATAGTGCAGCATTAGAGGAGCATGAATCTTCGGCACATCCTCCGCTGCCGGCTGACTCCCGTAAAATGGTACAGCTGCCGCCAGGTCGGGGATGCGGACAGCCATCCTGTTGGCGATGCCGCCACCAAAACAAAACCCCACCACACCAACCTTGCCGTTGCAGTCCGGATGAACTTTCAGGTATTCATAGGCCGCGATAAAATCTTCCTCCATTTCTTTGGGGTCCCTTTTACTTTGCATTTCGCGGCCCTGGTCGTCATTGCCGGGGTAGCCGCCCAGCGGTGTCAGGGCATCGGGCGCCAGGGTAATAAAACCTGCAAGGGCTGCCCTGCGGGCAACGTCTTCTATATAAGGGTTCAGGCCACGGTTCTCATGAACAACGACGATACCGCCCAGTTTGCCTTTTTTTTCTTTGGGCTCCGACAGCAAACCTTTGATACTGCCGCCGCCTTTTGGAGAATTGTATTTGATATATTCCGATTTTAAACGCGGATCATCCGCCTTGATCTGCACATTACCCTGGTAATCAGGCATCAGGAAACTCATTAATGCGGGCACAGTCAACCCGCCGACAGCGTAAAGCGATAACTTTTGTACAAATGCACGGCGGTCCAACCGGTTGTGCGCGTAATCATCATACAGGTCGAACACTTCCTGTTTGATGTCTTCTTTTTTGATCTCGTTCATAGCTAAAGGTTTATTCAAATATAATAATCCACAGCAAGTACCTGCTGATCAAATAGTAACAGTCTCGTTACGGAGAAAGTTTGGGAAAACTGCTGCGTTGCCGGTGGGTGTTCAAGCGAGACACCTAAAAAACGTGGGACTCTCAAATGATTGTCTCTATGGCTTAACGGCTTGAAAACGCCGATTGATATAGATCAATTGCTTTGTTATCATAAATCAATTGGGTGCAACAAATGTTGTATTATGTTTGCCTCAATATTTAACAATCAAAAAACATGAAAAACTTCAGTAAAATTAAAAACAGCTTCAGGCGGATAGTACTGGTAACGACTGCAATGTTGCTATTGCAAATCAGCGCAATCGCGCAGCAGGCTGAATCTGGCCAAGTGCAAGCCGCCAAACCCTTAGTGTTAAGCATTAAATTTAAAACAACTCCGGAAAACGCCGGAAAATTCAAGGATGTGCTGATCCACCTTTTTGATACGATCAGTCATGAGAAGAACTTTGTAAGTGCAAACCTTCATGAAGCGATCGGGAAACCGGGAGAGTTCCTGGTGTATGAGATCTGGAATGATAACATCGAACATTTTTTAAGTGTTCAGATGAAAAGCCCTTATGCCGTTCAGTTTGAAAAAACCCTGAAGAATATGAATGTAGAACGTGACCCAGCCGCATATACTTCGTTCGGCCACTGGGTAAAGAAATAAACGGACAGGTGCAAGCACATGCTGATATCCAGGGTGCAAAATTGTAATGAGGAAACATTTTATCAGTTCCGGTCCCCGCAGGGTCTCTCGCAGAGGACCCTGCGATGCATACAGTTTTCTGCATTAGCCTCTCAGCTTTCAGCCTCACCCAGGACGTCATAGAGAGCTACTTGAACAATAACCGCAATTATTTGTTATATTTGATTAAATCATACATAAATGGCAGTAAAAATTATAGTGCAGGCGACTTCAATACAGAAAAATAATTTCACTACCCAATTTGCCGAAATTGTTAAATCTAATGATCATTTAAGAGATAAATATAAAATCCAGTTTTTTGACTCCACTTCAAAAAGCAATTATCTGTTTAATGGCCTTGATGGCAAGTCGATTAACGTGTTGCAGTTCATGACAATCGAAGAAGCAGAAGAGTACAAAAAGTTAAAAAGTCATTGGCAGGATTAAGTTCCTGTCCCTCCAGAATTTGGCGGTATTGTAGCCAACAAAACCACCTATCTATTATAAACCGCTATGAG
>DATHLW010000116.1:0-4190 GCA_035487675.1 Mucilaginibacter sp.
TTAAATGGTATTATCGGTGTTATTAACCTGATGAAGCAACAAAAAAGGGACACACAGCAGGAAGAGTATTTCCAGATATTGAAATACTGCTCGGACCACATGCTGCAGCAGGTAAATAACATTCTTGATTTTAATAAAATCGAAGCGGATAAGTTAGAAATTCATCCTGCTGAGTTAAACTTGAAACAGTTCCTGATGAACGTAGGCATGCCTTTCATTACACTATTTCATGAAAAGGGATTAGACCTAAAGATCAGTATCGACCCTGAACTGGATATATCTGTTATGGCCGACGATGTGCGGCTGATACAGATTTTTAATAACCTGCTATCCAATGCGCTTAAGTTTACCGATAAAGGATTTGTAAAGCTGGATGTAACCTGCAAAAGAAAAGAAAGCAAATACATCGAGGTTGGATTTAGCATAGAAGATACCGGTATAGGGATAGCCCAGGGGGACCAGAAGAAAATATTTGAAAGTTTCTGGCAGGTTTATGATGAGGACACCAAGAAATTTATTGGCACAGGCCTGGGCCTCACCATTTGTGTACGCCTGTTGAAACTGATGGGCAGCAACCTGGTGTTGGTAAGTGAAAAAGGTAAAGGAAGTAAATTCAGTTTCGACCTGAAGCTGGATTATGCTCCGTACAATCATCAACAGATTGCAAAAAGTAAGGCCTCCGCAAAGGACAATCTCCAAGGAATAAAGGTATTACTGGTTGAAGATAACCAGATCAATATGATGGTGGCCAAAAAGATACTGGCAGGATTTAAAGCTGAGGTTACCGGCGCTTATGACGGCGTAGAGGCCCTGGCAGCATTGGTCAAAAATCCTGATCTCGATATTATACTGATGGACCTCGAAATGCCGGTAATGGATGGCTTTACCGCAATTCACGAAGTAAAAAAATTATACCCCGATATCCCGGTGATTGCCTTTACAGCGTCATTGGTTGACCAGAAAATGCTTACCGATTTGGTAGAAAGTGGCTTTGTTGATTGTATGCTGAAACCTTTCCAGCCCTTGCAACTGCTATCTGATATTAAAAAACACCTGTCAAAGCCACTACAACCTGTAACATAACGCGCTACTCGAGACTCTTCAAAAAGGCGCTGTTCTCTAAAAACAGCCTGAAATTATCCGGGTTATTGATCACATTGTTATGCTCGTGCAAGCTATGTATGAATATCAGCCTGTTATCTAATATCGACTGGAAGTTGATGTTTCCTTCTTCCGATTCGAGATAAGGTATATGCTCCTGCGCAATTAGCTTGACCATATTATGCGTTTCTTCATCCGTGCCGCCATGGTCAGTATACAGATCGATGAAACGGTGCGTATTGTCAGCCTTTATCCAATCCAAAAATATTGGGGTTTCGGCGTATAAGGCATCAAATAAAATAACCTCATCAATTGGCATTTGCCCATTTTTAATAATTCGCGCCATTACACGGTATGCTCCGCTATGTCCGGCCAGCAAAATATGCCCTGCTTTACAACCTTTTGGTATTAAATGCTGTCCTTTAAGGCCATTTAATACATCTTGAGTTAATCCTTTAAAAACACCAGGATTTTCGAGTTTACCACCATAACTATCTGGTGAGTCCTTAGCAGTTTCGGCTAAAACTAATACAGCATTTTTCTTTGAAGCAATGAATTGTTTGGTAAGCTCATAATAGCTTGCCGCATTGTCTACACTATTCCGCCACCCGTGAAACCAGAATACCAGGTCGACCGTCTTTTTGGCATCCAGGTTCTTCGGTGCGATGATCAGTACAGTACTATCATGATAATGCTCAGCTGCAGTATATAATACCTTATCATAGGTATGTCCGTTTGTACGGCCGGTATCGGGAAATGAAGTGTGTGATGATTGGATATGAAAAATTACGCCGCTATTTACATTTTGCGCAAATGAATTCTTCCAAAAAATCATTAATAAGATGAGCAGTACAGCCTTGTTAATATATGTTTTCATTTTAGGAATAATGGAAACTTAAATATATGAATAGCTGTGACTTTTCTTAACCCGCTACACTTAATTTATTTGAAGTTTATCCCGCGTGGAAGCATAATTGGTTATTTGACTAACCGCTTTCAAACACAGTGTCAATATGTGCAAATAGCAAGTGTTTATTTGCTTTTTATTACAGCAGGTTTAGGTAGACTATCTACCGGGAATCTCAAACTATCTATTGGGATGGGCCGGGTGGTTTTTAACTGCTGCAAAGCCAGATAGGTCTTCTTCCAGTCCACTTTATATTTGCTATATTCAGTAACCATACTGGTTGTATCTGCTTTACCATAAAAGGAAAGAATATTATTTTGTAGCGGAGGAGTAAGGTCATTAAATTTTTTATCCTGCAGTTTGAGAAGCAACAGGCTGTAGGTCTGATCTGCGAGCCCGTATTCGCCCTGCAATGTAGGTTTTCCGGTATCAAAATCTATATCCGGTAATTCGGGTTTAATACCATTTCTCAACCCTGTTAAAACCTGGGCATAGACAACTAAAGTGGTGTCAAAGCTTTTGATAAACAGTTTTTCAGCTACCGGGCCTGGTGGAGTAAATTTAAGGGCCTTTAGCGGGCCTATCTTCGGCAAGATCCTAATAATAAAAGCAGTTACCCTATTACCAAATTTAGGTTTATCATGTTCTTTGCCGTATTGCTGGTAGTATTCTTTTCTTTTTAGTCTATAATGAAATTTACGGCTGGTCATTCCGGGATTCATCTTCTTAATATCGTTCTTTTTTAAGGCCCATGCAGTACGGGTTAAGCTTGGTAACAGGTTACTCACCGACCACCTGAATGTTGAGATTGCCAAATCAAGCTTACCATGAAAAACATCGTTCATATCCTGGCCATAGGTTAATATAAAGGCTCTTTCCAAAAGCGGTTTTGCCACGTTAAATCCAATAAGATCATGGTATCCCTGTGATGCATAGTTACCCCTGGACATTTGCAGCACATCAAACGCAAACTCCATCCTGCTGTGAAATATTGGGTCTTCTTCGTAAGTAACCACATTCCCAAACTGTTTGCCTACTTTAGGGTAAACAATAGGTTCGGCGACGTTTGTAGCTAACGAATGCCCGTACTTATCGGTTATGTAATGCGATATAGCACCCAGGGCAAAAGCATATTCGTTAATATTTTGCGACTGATCAACAAGGTTTTTCATAAAATCGCCGGTGCGTGCATAGTGGACCAGGTTGGTAAAATAAACACTGCCAAATGGGAAATAACCCATATCGGGCATCAGGCAACCACCATATGCGTAGGAGTGTGCAACTTTTAATTCATCAGCTGTAGCATTGGGGTATTTTTCTTTTAATAAAGGGACTATTGACTTGTCCCAGCTGGCATCAATAATGGCCATGTGCGCAAAAACAGAGAATGCTTTTGACGATAGTGGGCTTAACAGACCTATGACGAGGAATAAAAATAAATACTTATTTAAAGTTTTCACAAAAACTGATTCAACATACTAGTGTATAATCTAATAAAGAAAGTTGTAAAATTGTTTTAACTCCGTGAATGATTTATGGATAAATTTAGCCGCGGTTTTAAGCAAGAATGGAAAATATAAACATCAAAATAATAGCAGAAAAGCTGAAACTATCCACTTCTACCATCTCAAGAGCGTTCAGCGGCAGTACAGACATTAATAAAGATACCAGGAACCGGATATTGGCATTTGCCAAAGAACATAATTTTTTGCCCAACCATTACGCCAGCAACCTGAGGGATAAAAAAACCAAAACTCTTGCAGTGATAGTTCCCGAGATAGTAAATGATTTTTTTGCCCAGGCTATTGATGGTATTGAGGAAGTTGCACGCAAAAAGGGTTTTTATATCCTGCTTTACCGTACGGATGATGTATTTGAAAAAGAAGTATCCTTCATTAATTACCTGAACAATGGCAAGGTAGATGGCATCATTATGTCTGTATCAGGTGAGGCAAATGACCATAATTATTTAAGAAAACTGGAACAAAAGCATATACCCGTTGTGTTTTTCGACCGTGTTTATGAGGATATCGATGTATCCAAAGTAACCACTAACGACTATGAAAGTAGCTTTGCAGCTACCGAGCATTTGATCCAGTCCGGCTGCAGTAAAATAGCCTACCTTGTTGTCAACAAAAGCATTTCGATAGGAAAAGTACGCGGACAGGGGTATATGGATGCG
>DATHLW010000117.1:0-7544 GCA_035487675.1 Mucilaginibacter sp.
TAACGCGCTGCCATACTCAAAATTTGCTTTTACAAACGGAGAGCTCAACGCCCCGGCAGAACCTTTCAGGATATTCCACTGCAGGTAAACTTTCCAATCCGCTACCGGGGTTGCAGCCAGTAACGCGTCAGTAGTTGCAAAAAAGTCGGGTTGGGCTACTATTACGGTATCTTGTCCGGTTACTTTCATTTGGGGTATTAAAGTTGCCCAGTTTAAGTGTGGCGTAGTTTTACTAAAATCTGCGACTGCGAATTTGTTGTAGGTTTTATTCGGATCGCGCATAGCTACACGGCTCAACTGTGCTTTGGCCAGTTTGCTTTCAATACCAAATATCGTTTCTGCATTCTTTTCAGCATCAGCCTGGCTGGTGCCGGTCAGCGTAAATAAAGTCACGATGTAGTGCTTATAAGCATCCTGTATTTTTTTGGTGCGGTCATCATCTTTTAAATAATAATCCCTGTCGGGCAGGGTGGTGCCGCCCTGGTTAAACTGCACAACATTTTTTGTCGGATGCTTGGAATCCTGTCCAACGCCAAAACCAAATAATGGACCACCTTCGCCATTTACGCGCTCATAAACTATTTCGCCGATAACGCCATTCAGATCATTGATCTTCGCGATGCGTGCTAAATCGGGTTTTATAGGAGTGTATCCACGTTTTTCAATAGCCACGCTATCCATCCCGCTGGCATACAGGTCGCCAACACGTTGTTTTAGGCTACCTTTAGGCTGGCCTGAAGTATTGCTTACTTCGTTTAATAACTTAAGTAATTTGTCGATGTTTTCCTGGCGCAGAACGTTGAAGCTCCCCCAGCGTGTTTCTTTTGCGGGGATGGCGTTTTCTTTTATCCAGGTACCATTGGCATAATCAAAAAAATCATCGCCAGGTTTAATAGACAGATCCATATTAGCCGGATCGATAAATTTTGTTGGGGGGCCATCCGCATTCTTTTTGCCACCATCAGGTGTGAACGCAACAGCCGAAAGGAGTACCGCCCCCGAAAGGATCAGACTTGTAATGTTTAGTTTCATGTTAATCAGTTGAGAAAGGTTGAAGATAATGAATTACCCCCGACAGATGCAACAACCAACAGGCTGACTTAGCGGTTAAACCACCACATCAATGCAGAAAAGCCCGATCTGCGTAGTAGAATATCCCAAAATTTGTGGGCAGATATTGTTTTCATAGTTATGTATTAGTATAAACTCCTCAATTGTAAAAATGTTGTGATAAAGTCCCCTCTAAATCTCCCCTAGGGGGGAAACTTAAAAAAACACCTTTGGAAAATAAAAGCCCCTCTCTACTGGAGAGGGGTTTGGGGTGAGGCTGAAATTCGCTATTTTTGCGCGCTATGAGTATTTCTAAAACGTATCAGCCTAAAGAAGCAGAAGATAAATGGTATAGCTATTGGTTAAAGCACAAGTTTTTCAGGTCGGTGCCTGATGAGCGCGAGCCTTATACCATAGTCATTCCTCCGCCAAATGTTACCGGCGTTCTGCACATGGGCCATATGCTGAATAATACCATTCAGGATGTATTGATACGTCGTGCCCGCATGAAAGGCAAAAATGCCTGCTGGGTACCTGGTACTGATCACGCCAGTATTGCTACTGAAGCCAAAGTGGTAGCCATGCTGAAAGAAAGGGGCATCAATAAAAAAGATATAACCCGTGAGGAGTTCCTGAAATATGCCTGGGAGTGGAAAGAAAAATACGGAGGTATTATCCTTGAACAATTAAAAAAATTAGGCGCATCCTGCGACTGGGACCGCACCCGTTTCACCATGGATGATGACCTGTCTGAAGCAGTAATAGATACCTTTATCCATCTGCATAAAAAGGGCTGGATATACCGTGGCGTACGCATGGTGAACTGGGACCCGCAGGGAAAAACTGCTGTTTCGGATGAGGAGGTGATTCGTAAGGAGGTTAATCAGAAGCTGTATTATATACGATACGCTGTTGCAGAGGGTGGAGAGCGCAAGGCGGAGGGCGGAAATCAGAAATCGGACAATTTAACTCACCAACCGCCAACCGCCACGCACCTAACCATCGCTACCACCCGTCCCGAAACCATTATGGCAGATACAGCGATCTGTATCAACCCTAATGATGAAAGATATAAGCATTTGCATGGTGGTAAGGCTTTTATCCCTTTAATCAACAGGGAGATACCAATTATCCTGGATGATTATGTGGAGATGGATTTTGGTACCGGATGTTTAAAGGTAACGCCTGCGCACGACCTGAACGACTATAATTTAGGTATCAAACACAACCTGCCAGTTGTTGATATTTTGAATGATGATGGTACACTGAATGAAAAGGCTGAGATACTTGTAGGTGAGGATAGATTCGCAGCCCGTAAGAAAATCATTCCTTTATTGGAAGAAGCAGGGCAACTGGAAAAAGTAGAAGACTATAAATCACAGATCGGTTTCTCTGAACGGACAGATGCGGTGATCGAGCCAAAACTATCCATGCAATGGTTTTGCAAAATGGAAGAGATGGCCAAACCGGCGCTGGATTACGTGTTAAAAGGCGATATCAAGCTGATCCCGGATAAGTTTATCAATACTTATCGCCATTGGATGGAAAATGTTCATGACTGGACGATCAGCCGTCAGCTTTGGTGGGGGCAACAGATACCAGCCTGGTATTTACCAAATGGAGAATATGTAATTGCAAAGAATAGAGATGAGGCTTTAAATCTCGCCAAAGAGAAAACTCATCCCGATAGCTATCGGGACTCACCACTCACCACTGACGACTTAAGACAGGAAGAAGATGTAGTAGACACCTGGTTCTCCTCATGGCTATGGCCTATATCGGTATTTGACGGTTTTAAAGACCCCAACAACGCAGATATCAACTATTACTACCCAACTAATGACCTGGTAACAGCTCCGGAAATATTATTCTTCTGGGTAGCCAGGATGATCATGGCAGGACATGAGTTCAGGGGCGAAGTGCCATTCAGGAATGTATACCTCACCGGTATCGTTCGTGATAAACTGGGGCGTAAGATGTCCAAATCATTAGGTAACTCGCCTGATCCGTTGAACCTGATCGAAAAATATGGTGCTGATGGTGTGCGTGTAGGTATGTTGCTAAGTTCACCTGCCGGGAACGATCTGATGTTTGACGAAAGCCATTGTGAACAGGGGCGTAACTTCTTCAATAAAGTTTGGAACGCTTTCAGATTAATAAAGGGCTGGCAGGTAGATGATCAGCTTGAAAACTCAAATAAAGTAGCTACTGAGTGGTTTAAAAGCCGCTTTAGCCAGGCATTGAACGAGATCGAAAGTAACTTTGACCAGTTCAGGTTATCCGATGCCCTGATGTCTACTTACAAGCTGGTATGGGATGATTTTTGCGCCTGGTACCTGGAAATGATCAAGCCAGCTTATGAGCATCCGATTGACAGGGAAACCTATACCGAGACCATCAAATTTTTTGAAAATGTTCTTAAAATCCTCCATCCTTTTATGCCATTCATTACCGAAGAATTGTGGCACGATGAATTGTTTGGGAAACGGGCAGAAATGGATTGCTGTATTGTTGCACAATTGCCGGAAATCGGGCAAATAAATACCCAACTGCTAAACGAGATCGAAGTGGTTAAACAGGTTGTCACAGATATTCGTAATACCCGTAACAGTAAGCAAATTTCTCCGAAGGAAACATTGCCTTTATCTGTAAGAGTGAACTCCGAAATCAATTACAAGGAATACCAACCGATCATATCCAAACTGGGTAATATTGGTGAGTTTACTATCGTTACCGATAAAGTAGCTGGCGCAGTTAGCTTTATGGTATCAAAAGACGAGTTTTATATACCTCTGACTATAAATATAGATATTGAAGCCGAAAGAGAAAAGCTTCTAAAAGAAACGGAATATCTAATCGGATTCTTAAAATCAGTAGAGGCAAAACTGGGGAATGAGCGTTTTATGAACAACGCAAAACCGGAGATTATTGAGAACGAATTAAAGAAAAAAGCAGACGCTGAAACGAAACTGAAAATAATTCAGGAGAATCTGGGTTCTTTGGCAAACTAATTGTTAATAAATGGGGGCAATCTTGATAAGTTGATGCTACTGAATCTGCCGGTGCATCGTAATTTTAATTGCTATTTTATATAATAGTAAAGCCTCTGAAATGAATAGAGACGTCGGTTTTTTTAACTTTTCCATCAATAAAATAATTACAAAAGATCAGACCATACTTGATCAGGCCCGAATACGCTTGTTATACTATGTATTGTGGCTTGGAATTGTATCTATTAGTGCTGTATTGATCAACCTGTTCGTTGAACACCGGCAAATACTCACTGTCAGTACGAGCTTGTTGCTGCTTAGCTTTATTATCCTGTTCAAATATTTAACCTTTAGGCCCAGGTGGGGAATTATATCCCATATTCTGCTGGTATTGGCTACCATGGTAAATCTTACCGATGTGTTTTATACCCTGCAGAATGTAGATATTATTACCGCGCAGATCACTTTCCTGATCATTGTATTCGGCTTTTATATGCTGGGGCAAATGTCCGGCCTTTTTTATTCACTGGTAAACCTGATACCTATACTGATATTTTTAGTATTGGAGTTCAATAACAGTTACGTAATAGGCTTAAAACCGAAGGTAGTTGATGAGTCGACGAGGATCATAGCTATTTGTGCCAGTTTTATCATTATAATTTTTGTCCAGAACCATTTTTACAGGGCATTTATAAAAAATATTAAGCAGCTAAGAGTAACCGCCGAAGAGCGTGGAAACCTGAATGTAGAGCTTGAAAAAGTGTTGGAAAAAGCCGAAAAATCGTCACAGGCCAAATCGGAATTCCTTTCGACCATGTCGCATGAGATCCGCACACCGCTTAATGCGGTGATCGGGATGACGAACCTGTTGATGATGGGCAGTCCACGGCCTGATCAGAAAGACAACCTTGAAATTTTGAAGTTTTCGGCCAATAACCTTTTAGCCCTCGTAAATGATGTGCTCGATTTTAACAAAATTGAATCCGGGAGGGTAGTGTTTGAGAATATCAAATTTAACCTGGTTGAACTGATGCAAAATGTATGCGGGGGACAACGTCTGAAAGCGGAAGAAAAAGGGCTGACTTTTGTACTGGAGATTGACAATAATTTGCGGAACAAAGATGTTTTTGGGGATCCGACCCGTTTAAGCCAGATCATATTTAACCTGATCAGTAACGCCATTAAATTTACGCATAATGGTACAGTTTGGGTAAAAGTAAATCAGTTGGAAGACCGGCATAATACCGTCACAATTGATTTCTCAGTAAAAGATACCGGCATAGGTATCGAAAAAGAAAACCTCAATGCCATATTTGAACCCTTTACCCAGGAGTCGATTACAACAACCCGTCAGTATGGCGGCACCGGATTGGGTTTAGCTATTGTAAAGCGATTATTAGAGCTGCAAAACCTTCATATGAGTGTGCAAAGCCAGAGTGGGAAAGGTTCAGAGTTTTCATTTAATATGGAATTCCCGGTTTCTACTGAAAACGTTACAGAGCCGGTAGTAAAGCAACCGCAGGTATTACATAATGCTGATAATTTGGGCACCCCGCGCGTGCTGATAGCCGAAGATAACATGGTGAATGTAATGCTGATGAAGAAGCTATTCTCCAAATGGAATATTGTCCCAACCATTGCCGAAAATGGCGAGCGGGCTATTGAAATGGTTCAGTATGGCAATTTTGACATCATCCTGATGGACCTGCAAATGCCGGTGCTTAACGGCTTCGATGCAGCAGTGGAGATCAGGAAATTACCTGATCCTAAAAAAGCAAATACACCTATCATCGCACTTACAGCATCAGCGCTATTTGATATCAGGGAGCGTGTGTTTGGTTCGGGCATGAATGATTATGTGTCAAAACCATTCAAGCCTGATGAACTGCGCGAAAAAATGCAGAACCTGTTAGCTACAGTTATTCAAAACTAAATTTCTTTATAATCGGGTAAATCCTCTATAAACTGATAGCTTTCTTTTAAGAAGTCGATACGGCAGTAATAGTGCTTTAATCCATTGCTTACAGCTAACAGGGATACTTTGTGCACCATATTGTAACGCGCCACCTGGTCAAAAACCTTTTGATCTATATTAACTGATGGAGCTTTACATTCTATCAATAATATTTTTTCGCCCGAAGAATTAAAAACAACAATATCTGTACGCCTTGCATTACCATGCAATTTTAGACCGCCTTCGAGCTTGATCAATGATTTTGGATAACCTTTTTGGTTGATGAGGTATTGTACAAAATGCTGCCTTACCCATTCTTCGGGGGTGATTATGATATGTTTTTTTCTGATCTCATCAAACAGGGTCAGCCGGCCATTGTCTTCAATGATCTTGAAAGGGTAGGGTGGTAGTTGAAGGGGCTGGAGCATTGGGGTAAAGTTAGTTGATTAGTTGATTAAGTTAGAATAGGTTGATTGAGTTGTATTGAGTTTGAATAAATTAATTAGATATCCAATAAATTCCGACTTGATTAACCTAATCAACCGCTCACTTAATCAACCTAATCCAACTAAAATCTTTACTTTTGAATTCCCGTATGACTGCTGACGATATATTAAAAGACCTTAAAAACCGCAAGTATAAACCACTTTACCTGCTGCATGGCGATGAACCTTATTTTATTGACCAGGTGAGCAATTTTGTGGAGCATCAACTATTATCGGAGGCAGAACGTGGCTTTAACCAGACTGTGTTGTACGGCAAAGACACGGAAGTAATGACGGTATTGAATGCTGCCAAACGTTACCCCATGATGGCCGAATACCAGGTTGTGCTTGTAAAAGAAGCGCAGGATATGAAATGGGGCCGCGACGATGATGATAAAAAAACAATCAATCCTCTTTTAAATTATCTCGAAAGCCCCCTGACGAGCACTATTCTTGTATTTTGCTATAAGTATGGTAAGTTTGATAAGCGTAAAAAGACTTACAAGGCGATAGAGAAGAATGGTGTCGTTTTTGAATCTGCAGCTTTATATGATAGTAAGATACCTTCGTGGATAGAAGGATTTGTTTCCGGGAAAGGATACAAGATCGATCAACAGGCTTCAGCTATGCTGGCCGAATATTTGGGTAATGACTTGTCCAAAATAGCCAATGAGATGGAGAAACTGATGCTGAATGTCCCGGCAGGACAAACTATCACCATGCAGCATGTTCAGGATAATATAGGTATTAGTAAAGAATATAATGTTTTTGAGCTGCAATCGGCATTAAGCAGAAAAGATCCATTTAAAGTAAACCAGATTATCAATTATTTCGAAGCTAATCCCAAAGCGAACCCAATAGTGCTGGTGCTGGGCAACCTGAATAACTTTTTTAGCAAGGTATTGCTTTATCATTATGCAAAAGACAAGTCACCTCAGAACCTTGCCCGCGAATTGGGTGTAAGTCCTTATTTTTTAAAGGATTACGAACTTGCTGCCCGTAGTTATAACTACGGCAAATCGATGCAGGTCATCAGTTTATTGCGCGAATACGACCTGAAAAGCA
>DATHLW010000118.1:0-5585 GCA_035487675.1 Mucilaginibacter sp.
ATGTCGGAGGGGCAAAGAAGATGATCTTAGCTCCTTTTATCCCGGCTGTCATTCCGAACATTTTCCCAATAAGGCTTTCAATGTCCTGTCCTTTTTCAGCCCGTTCGTCCCAGGGCTTTAATTTTATAAATATTGCCCCATATGAGCCACCGACGCCCCCGATGATACTTTGACCTGAGATACGGACGACGGAAGCGGCTTCAGGCAGGGACTTCGCAAACGATTCTACCTGTTTGGTAATTGCCATAGTTCTCTCCAGTGAGGAAGCAGGCGGCAGGGTAATGTCGCCAATAATAAAACCCTGATCTTCATTCGGCACAAAGCCTGTTGGTGTTGTCCTTATCAGAAACCAGAAAATGAATGCAAAAACACCTATACCGGCTACCGCGATCCATTTTTTGCCGGTAAGAAAAGTGACAGATGTTTTATACTTCTGCGTCAGGGACTCAAAACCCGCATTGAACCCGGCATAGAACCTTTGCAATAAGTTCTTTTTATGATGCTCACTATCTCCATGCGGCTTTAAAAATAACGCGCACAAAGCTGGGCTTAATGTCAATGCATTAACAGCCGATATAATGATGGCAATCGCCAGTGTCAAACCAAACTGCTTATAAAACACGCCGGTTGAGCCGGATATAAAACTGACCGGTACAAACACGGCAGCCATCACTAAGGTGATGGAAATGATCGCACCGCTTATTTCTTGCATAGCCTGGGAGGTTGCTGCCTTCGCCGATTTTACGCCACCATCGAGTTTGGCGTGCACCGCCTCGGCAACAACGATTGCGTCATCAACTACAATACCGATCGCAAGAACCAAAGCGAATAGCGTAAGGAGGTTGATCGTAAAACCAAATAGGTTAAGGAAGAAGAACGTACCTATGATGGCTACAGGTACGGCAATAGCCGGGATCAGTGTGGAACGGAAATCCTGAAGGAAAATGAACACGACTATGAATACCAGTACGAACGCCTCTACCAGGGTATGGATAACCTTTTCAATTGACGTATCCAAGAAATCATTGGCATTATATATTGATTCGAACTTTACGCCAGGAGGAAATGTGACAGAAGAGCGTTTTAATGTTTTTTCAACTTGTAAAATAAGGTCACGCGCGTTGGATTCCGCAGTTTGGTTGATTGCAACGGCGATTGACGGGTTGCCGTTCGCGTCTGTGTTACTGGCATAACTTAGAGCACCCATTTCAATCCTGGCAATATCCTTCAGACGCAACAGATTTCCGCCGGCATTTGCCCGTATAATTATGTTTTCAAATTCTTCCGGCGTTTTGAGCCTTCCTTTATATTTGATAACATACTGAAAGGCCTGACCCGAATTTTCTCCAAATTTTCCCGGGGCCGCTTCGACATTTTGCTCCGCCAGCGAAGCAATTACGTCATCAGGTACTAAGCCGTATGTAGCCATCAGATTTGGCTTTAACCATATGCGCATGGAATAATCCTGATTACTGAATACCGTCGCATCGCCAACCCCTGAGATACGTTTTATTTCCGGCAGGAGATTAATGTTGGCATAGTTTTGTAAAAAAGTCTGGTCGTATGACTTATTTGTGCTGTAGAGGTCAAATATATATACCATGCTGCTCTGTCTCTTGCTCGTCGTTACACCTGATTTTATTACCTCTGCCGGGAGGAGGCTGGTGGCCCTCGAAACCCTGTTCTGGACATTCACCGCAGCGATATCTACATTGATCCCTTGTTTAAAGTAAATTGTTATAGTTGCCGTACCGTCATTGCTGGCCGTAGAAGACATATACGTCATATTTTCTACTCCGTTGATCTGTTCTTCCAGGGGCGTGATGACGCTCTTTATGACAACATCCGCATTTGCCCCATTGTAACTTGCGGAAACGACCACCGTCGGAGGCGCGATCTCAGGGTATTGTGAAATTGGAAGGCTGGTCAATCCGAGAACGCCAAGAATGACGATTATGATCGAAATAACGGTGGATAATACAGGCCTTTCTATAAATGTTTGAAGCATGATTTTAAGATTAATTTTGAGCGATCAGTAAATAGATTCCTTTATTTCAGGGTTTGGTAAACTGTTGCGGCCGCTATCATTTTTGGTTTGATCTTCATGCCATCTTTTAGGTTTTCGGTGCCTTCTATGATGATCTTATCGCCGGCCTTCAGCCCGGCATCAACGACATATAATTGTCCTGTGGTCAATTCAGCAACATGAATTTCTATACTTTTTACCGAGCCGTCTGCCCCGACAGTATATAGGAGCCGCTTGCCCTGTAATTCGTAGGTAGACTTTTGAGGGATCAAAAGAACATTCTCTACATATTGAGGAACTCGTAAAGTGGCACTTCCGCCACTGCGTATCAACCCCAGCGGATTCGGAAATATGGCACGAAAGCTGGCAGAACCTGTTTCAGTATTTAGCAATCCGTTCACCGTTTCCACTTTGCCCTGCTGCGGGTAAACACTCCCGTCTGACAGTATCAGCGATACCGGTGGAAGATTTTTGATTTTTTCTGATATCGTTTTTCCCGGATAAGTCCGTGAAAAATTCAGCAGCTGCTTTTCGTTTAGTGATATGTAGGCATAAACATTCCCGTTATTCGATATGGTAGTTAATGCCAATGGACTGGTGCCGCTGACAAGACTGCCGATTTTATAAGGTATAGCGCCGGCTATCCCATCAACCGGGCTCGATATATTGGTGTAACCCTGGTTGGTTTTTGCGTTGGCAAGACTGGCGTTTGCCTGCGCGAGCGCGGCTTGCTTGTTTTTAAGGGCATTCAAGGCAAATTCAAGCTCATAGTGACTAATGATGCCTTTTTCTACAAGGGGCTTGGTTTTGTTCACCTGAAGTTCTGCGGAATTCACATCGGTCTCTGCACTGGTAACCGCTTGCGAAGCATTCAAGACTTCCTGATCATAAACTGGCGCACTGATTTTAAACAATTTTTGGCCCTTTTTTACAGATGATCCCTCATCTATATAAATCTGTTCTACAAAACCATCTATTTTTGGCCTGATCTCTATATTTTGCTTCCCTTGTAAAACGGCAGGAAAGGTCCAAAACAACGTTGCCGATTGGGGTGTCAGATCCATTACAGGGAAACTTTGAAGTGGTTGGCTCCTGGATTGGTCGGCATCCGGTTTATCGCCGCAAGACGACAACATCATAATTGCCGGGGACAACAACAGTACTATACTTACTAGTGATTTCATTGGACAGGATTTGTATTTTAATATTTAAAAGACACAACTGTACCCAAAAGATATGCCATTGGCTTAATTTATTACAAATCAGCTTGTTATAAGGCAAAATCAATGAGTCAACAATTTGCATTTCGATGATTTTGAGAGAAAATATCGAAATGCCGAAATATTTTATTTGCACTACGTAGATTAAACAAGATTCTTTCCGCCTGTTTCAGAATCTTTGAAGTTGATGTTCGGCTATTGCCGGCAATATCATTGGGACAACCTGGCAGCTCTCCACCTATGATCTGCCTTTTATAAACGCTCTTTTAGACAATATCTATTGGGCCTTTCAGCAACTTGTTTTTGAGCCTGACAGAAAACTTCATGAGGATTTGGTTTAAGAAATTTGTATAAAAAAATCAAAATGAAAGCGATCAATAAGATTTACGTCAATGGTGAATTTGTAACACCACACGGCACACAAATACTCGATCTCATTAGCCCGGTTACCAACCAGAAAACCGGTGAGGTTACGTTAGGCGATGAAGTTGACACCCAAAATGCCGTCGCGGCAGCTAAGGAAGCTTTTAAGACATTCTCAAAAACTACCAGGGAAGAACGTATTGCTTACCTGGAGAAATTACGTTCCGTTGTAAGCAGGCGCGCAAAGGATTTAACCGACATAATGGTTGAAGAGTATGGCGGTACGTTTCAATTCTCTTCAATGGTGACACAAAATATGCTTAATGATATAAGTGCCATGATCGATACGCTGAAAGATTTTGATTTTGAACGAACTGTAGGAACCTCAAAAGTTTTTTTGCAACCGGTAGGTGTTGTAGGTATCATTATTCCGTGGAATATGAGCAACGGATTTATTGTTACGAAGCTTTCTACAGCTATTGCTGCAGGTTGTACAGCAGTGGTAAAACCGAGCGAAATGAGTGTACAGCAAACGCAGGTAATGGCCGAATGCTTTCATGAAGCCGGTTTGCCAAAGGGGGTGATCAATTTTGTAAACGGTTTGGGCGATGTAGTTGGTGCAGAAATTACCCGTAATCCGAATATTTCAAAAATTGCTTTCACCGGCTCGACAACTGTCGGCAAAATTATTGCAAAGGGAGCTGTTGACTCGATGAAAAGAGTTACGCTGGAACTGGGCGGAAAATCACCCAATATTATTTTGGATGATGCCGATTTGGAAAAAGTTATTCCAACAGCAATCTTTGCTGCATTTTTAAACAGCGGCCAGGCTTGCGCAGCGGGCACGCGTTTGCTGGTACCGGAAAGTCAAATGGACGAAGTTAATGGAATAACAAAAGCAGTAGTGCAAAACAACATAAAAGTTGGCGATCCAAAAGACGCTGACACCGTTGTGGGACCGATGGTAAGCAAAAAACAATTCGAACGTGTACAGAGTTACATCAAACTCGGCCAGGAGGAAGGTGCAACCTTATTGACCGGCGGCGAAGGAAAGCCTGAGGGCCTGGAAGACGGAAACTTCGTAAAAGCAACAGTTTTCACCAACGTAGACAATAAAATGCGCATCGCCCAGGAAGAGATCTTTGGGCCGGTATTATCCATCATCTCTTACAAAAACGATGATGACGCCATCGCAATAGCAAACGATACTACCTACGGCTTGCATGCCTACATATTTGCCGCCGATAAACAACGGGCTTACAGGATGGCAGCCCAGCTTGATTCAGGAAGGGTTTGCATTGACGGTCTTTTACATGATTCGAAAGCCCCCTTCGGCGGTTTCAAGCAGTCAGGCATCGGAAGAGAGTATGGTATTTTTGGTTTAGAGGAATATTTAGAGCCGAAGACAATTTTAGGGTAGCGCAATCTTATATCCGAAAGGTTAATACTCAGGATCGTAGAAAAAGATACTTACCCATACCAGCAATTTATAGCCTGGGCACCCGTCGGTACCCGGCACCGGGCTTTATGCTGTATCTTTTACAAAGGGCACCGCTTCGATCCCGGTGCAGAAATGCACTTTGTTCTTTTGTCTTGCAGTTTAATTCGGACTTTACAGCAACAAGAATACGGGCTATATAGAATATCGGCGGTACATAATCGAGGTTAAATTTGTTACCGACATAATGCCTGACCTCTTACAAATTATCTGCTGGATTCGTCGAAATGAAAAATAGTCTGCTTCCATTTTGATGTGCAGCGGGTTAGTGAAAATTCGGGCTTTATAGCGAATAAAATTAACCTTCATACAAATGCAACAATATTATTAAATACTTACCTTTATAATAGCAATCTATAATAATAGTAACTATTTCTGCACAAATGAAGATGATGGTCGTTGCTACACAATTTTAGAAGATGAAACCAGTTAGTCAACTATTTGGAGATACGTTTATACATGCCTGTACTTATAAGAA